>JAVKHP010000004.1 GCA_031459855.1 Armatimonadota bacterium | reverse complement strand
GGGGAGGGGGCACCGTCACTGTGACGCTTGGGCCGGGTGTCGCCTGGGCCGCCTACCAGGACGGCAACGGCCCCTGGCAGCGCTTCAGCGGGTCGTCCTTCCAGGTGACGGACTCCTCAGGGCGGTACGGCTTCGCCTACGTGTGCGTGATCGAGAGAGACCAGGTCGCCCAGGTCACGGTCACTCAGGCCACCGTGGCCGAACTGCGGACCCTCGGCGCGGCCTGCGAGGGCGACACGCCACCGCCGACGGCCTACCACGTCACGGGCACGGTGAGCAACGTCGGCACCGGTGACTCCCGCGCCACCGTGATCACGGTCAGCGATTTCGATAGCGGCCTGCCCGATGGCGCCTCGTTCGACCTCTTCCCGACGGTGGCGGGTGTCCGCGACCTGCTGGGCCTCCGTTACCCTTCTCCTGGCGCCTGTCCGGACCGCATACTCGTTCGTCGGGACCTGATGGTCAACGGGGACGTGTCCGGGCAGAACCTGGACTTTGCCGGAGGTTCCGGTTTCTCGCCGCGCGCGTTTACCGTGTCGGGGGCGACGGCGGGGCGTACCACCTTTGCGTATCAAAACGTCTTGACCAAGAACGCGACGGATGCCTCGGTGTGTTTGATTAGCACGCCTACCGGCCAGTGGCAGGCGGTTGACAGCGGGGTCATCGCCGAGGACCTGTACATCTTCGTCGTGTTTGCCGAGAGCGGTGCGGGAGGCCCCGGGGAGGTGGCCCTCAAGTACGTGAGCGCCGTCCCGGACCCCGGCAACCAGGGCGTGACGCTGCCGGCACCGATCACGGGGCTGTCGGCCACGGGCCGCCGTCCGCTCTACAGCGGCCTCGCGTACGTCTCCACCACCCTCCCGCTGCGGGCCTACCTGCTCTTCCACCGGCAGTCGCAGTCGCGGTGGAGCATCCTTGTCACCCCCGGGTGGCTGGGCGGGGCCAGCCAGTACCAGACCCCGGACTTCAGCGCGGTCGCCGGGTGGAACACCGCCTGGGAGATGGAGGCGGGGTGGCAGATCACCTGGTTCGGCAGGGTTTATCTGAGCAATCGGGGCCTGGCGGAGCAGCCGCCCCGCGTCCTGGCCGGCCGACAGGTCTTCTCCCAGGTCCGGGCACGGCTGGCGCAGACCGGCCGCGTGCTCGCCCGGCCCGTGGGGCGGGCAGGCCCGGCGTCGGTGCAGCCCGGGACCGAGGTCCAGTGGGCGGAGTCGGGCGAAGGCCGCTACACGCCCTGACGGGGATCCGAGGCGGCCTGGCGGGCCCTGGAGCATGCCGGCAGGCTGAAGACCTGGAGGCAAGCGCGGGAGCAGCACTTCGGTGCCGCTCCCGCGCGCCCGTCACGCATGGCCCGCCTGCGGTGGGGCGTCTCGCTCGATCCTCCTTGACGCGTGGGCAGTCCAGCCCTAACGCGCGGGGAGTCCAGGGGGAAAACCCTGCGACGGGCCCGAAAAGTTTCACCGGATCCTTTCCCGGCTAGGCGAAGCCTCGCCGGGATCGGGCGGGCAGGGAGATGCGCAAGGCACGGCGGTCGGCGGCAGGGAGGCCTCGCAGGAAGCGCACTGGAGGGATCCCCAGGTCGGTGCTTCCCCTCCAGCCCGGGCCCCTCATCGGTCGCGACGAAGAGGTGGCCACGGGGGCGCGGCTTTTGGCCCAGCCCCAGGTCCGCCTCCTCACCCTCACCGGGCCCCCGGGCATCGGCAAGACGCGGCTGGCCCTGGAGATCGCCCGGCGCGTGGAGCACGCCTTTCCTGACGGCGCCTGGTTCGTGGACCTGGCGCCGGTGCGCGACCCCGCGGGGGTCCTGGCGGCGATCGCCCGGGTGTTGCGCCTGCGCGATCTCCGCGGTGTGGATCTGCTGGACACCCTGAGCGACCACCTCCAGGACCGGGCCGCCTTGCTGCTCCTGGACAACTTCGAACAGGTCGTCGCCGCCGCCCCGCACCTGGCGGCCCTGCTGGCGCCCTGCGCGAGACTGACCTGTCTCGTGACCAGCCGCATCGCGCTGCGCGTGCCCTGGGAACACCACTTCCCCGTGCCACCCCTGCCGGTGCCCCGCCTGCCAGAGCCGGGGGAGGTGCCGGACCTGCAGGCGCTGGCGGGCATCCCCGCCGTGGCGCTCTTCCTGGAGCGCGCCCGCGCCCTGGTGCCAGCCTTCGCCCTGGCTCCGGAGAACGCTGCGGCGGTGGCGGAGATCTGTGTCCGGCTGGACGGGGTGCCGCTGGCGATCGAGCTGGCAGCGGCCCGGATCCCCATCCTCTCCCCCCAGCAGATCGCCGCGCGGCTGGGCGACCGCTTCCGCCTGCTCACCGGCAGCAGCCGCTCCTGGCCCGAACGCCACCGCACGCTCCAGGCGGTGATCGACTGGAGCTACAACCTCCTGTCGGAGGACGAACGGGCGGTCCTGCGCCGTCTGGGGGTCTTCGCCGGCGCCTTCACCTTCGAGGCCGCTGCGGAGGTAGCCGTCGGCCCGCCGGTGAGGGAGGACCGGATCCTCGACCTGGTCGCCGCGTTGGTGGACCACTCGCTGCTGGTGGTCGAACCGGGGCGTCCTGCGCCGTACCGCCTGCTGGAGACGATCCGTCAGTACGCCCAGGCCCGCCTGCTGGAGTCGGGGGAAGCCGAGGCAGTACGTGACCGGCACCTCGCCTGTTACCTCCGGATCGCGGAGTCGGGGGCCCACGGGCTGGAAGGGCCTCGCGACCCGGCCCCGGTACAGGCGGTGGCGGCCCAGCACGACAACATCCGGGCCGCCATGGAGTGGGCGCAGGCGCGTGGCGACGTGATCCGCGGGCTGCGTCTCGCGGTGGCTGCGGCGGGACCGATGTGGGCCGGCCACATCCACTCCACTGAGGCGCGGCAGTGGCTGGAAGGCTGGCTGCAGCGGCAAGACGCCCGGGAGGTGGGCCAGCCCGTTCCCGAGACGCTGCGTGCCCAGGCCCTGTACTGGGCCGGCGAGCTGGCCTGGGAGGTCGGGGACAACCTCCGCGCCCAACAGGCCCTCGAGGAGAGCAGTGCGCTCTTCCGCCGCCTCGGTGACGGCAGAGGGCTGGCGTCGGCCCTCAACACGCTGGCCGTGGTGCGGTACCGGACGGCGGAGTATGCGGCGGCGCGGCGGGCCCTGGACGAGAGTGTGTCGATCGGCCGCGCGGTGGGCGATCCGGGACTCACCGCTTTCGCCCTGCTCATCCGGGGCATCGTCGCCCGCCTGGAGGGCGACTATGAGGGAGCGGAGGCGTGGGGCCGTGAGAGCCTCGAGCTGGCGCGTGCGGCTAACCTCACCCGCGCCGCGGCCCTGGCGCTGGACAGCCTAGGGGTGCTGGCGGCGCACCGCCGCGACGGGGACGCGGCGGAGTCGCTGGCCCAGGATGCGGTGGCGCGCTTCCGGTCGCTGGGAGACGCCTACGGCACGGCGGCCAGCCTCAACACGCTGGCGCTGGCCGCGCTGGCCCGCGGCAACGCGGCGCTGGCCCGCGCGCGCAGCCTGGAGAGCCTGCCCATCTCGCGGCGCCTGGCGGCCCGGGGATCTGCCGGTCGCTCCCAGTTGATCCTGGCGCGTGCGGCGCTGCGGGAGGGCGACACCGCATCGGCCCTGGCCGCCGCACGCGAGGCCCTCGACCTCTTCCAGGAGGTGGATGAACGGCTCGGCCTGGTCCAGTCCCTGGAGGTCCTCGGCGCCGTCGCCCTTCAGGCGGGAGGCGCCGCCGGGGCCCGGCTCCTGGGCGCGGCCGCTGCGGCACGTGCCCGACTGGGCGCCCCACAGTCGCCCCTTGAGCAAGGCGAGCTCGCGCGTCCGGTGCGGGCGGCGGAGACCGCCGCGGCCCCGGGCGCACTCCAGGCCGCCCGGGCTGCTGGGGAGGGGATCACGCTCGATGCCGCGATCGAGGACGCGAGGGCCCTGGCCCGCTCCCTGGCGCTTCCCGCGGTGGCGCCGCCCGGGCCGCAGCTGCGGGTCCGGCTCCTCGGGGGGTTCGAAGTGTGGCGGGGCGAGGAGTGCCTCTCCCACAAGGTCTGGCGTCGCCGCCGGGATCGCCTGTTGTTCGCCTACCTCCTGATCGCCCGCGAGCCGGTCCCCCGCGAGGCGCTGCTGGAAGCGCTGTGGCCCCACCTCCCTCCTGAATCCGCGAAGTCCAGCCTGGACGTGGCCTGGTGCAACGCCAAGCGGGCGGTGGGCCAGGGCAGTCCCGGGGAAGCGTGCCTGGTCCTGGAGCGAGGGCGGTACGGGATCCTGCCGGGTGCGGTGGTCACAGACGTCCAGGAGTTCGAAGCTCACGTGGCGGCCGCCGCCCGGGCCCGCGACGTCCAGTCTGCCCTCCGGGCCCTGGAGACCGCCGCAGGGATCTACCGCGGAGACCTCCTGCCCGACGAGGCCAACGAACCCTGGACGACTCTCGAACGGGAGCGGCTGCGGATCGCGTACATCGGGGTTCTGGAGCGGCTGGGGGAGGCTAAAGCCTCCCAGGGGCAGGTAGCGGAGGCCGAGGCGCACCTGCGCGAGATCCTCCGCCTCGACCCCTGGCGGGAAGAGGTCTACCGGCGGCTCATGGTGCTCCTGGCGGAGCACGGTCGGCGTGCGGAAGCGCTGCGCCTGTACCAGGAGTGCGTGGCGTCGTTGCGCCGCGACCTGGAGGTGGATCCGAGCCGCGAGACCGCAGCCCTCGCCGAAGCCATCGCCAGGGAACACCGGCCTGACCACCCTCGTCCCCACCAGTCACTTTCTTGCTGAGTGGCGGAGCCCAGACTCCCGGGGTTCCGTCAAAAAGTGGGTAAACACTCAGGCGGCGGCCTCCTTCCCGGTGACCTCGATCCCGTCCTCGTACCGCACCCCCACGTAAACCTTGGCCAGCAGCTCCGGGGCGTTCAGCCGCCGGAACCTCGTCTGGGCCACCATCAGCATCTTCCAGATCACCGCCGCAGCCCGCTCCACCTTCTTGAACCGCTTGGCCGCATCCGTCCGTAGCCGCAGCGCCGCAAAGGGGGACTCCACCACGTTGACGGTCCGCAGGTGCCGCCAGTGCTCCTGGGGGTACCGGTAAAACGTCACCATTCGGTCCCAGTCCCGTCCCAACGT
>JAVKHP010000003.1 GCA_031459855.1 Armatimonadota bacterium | reverse complement strand
GGTTGTTTCGCACGCAGGAGAACCTATTCAGATTTTGTGGATCGCTCGGCGCTTGCACGATGCTGTCCGGCGAGATGAACCGCGCCAGCAGCGGCGAATACATCCGCGCGTTGCCGAAGCGCAGCGAAGGTCCCCGCAGGGGATAGTCATACAGCCCAACACTGCCTTCCAACCGCTGCCCCGCGGCTACGTCCCGCGTGAGCGTAGCGAACAGCGGGATGAACCGCCGATCCGTCGGCCACGTGCCGCTAACGTGGCGTGCCGAACCATACGGCGTATAGCGGCTTTGCGACACCACCCCACCGCTCGCGTTCGTCACCAGCGACGCGCTGCCCAGGTGATCCCCGTGCAGCCAATACACCCCGCCGCTGTTGCGCATCGCCACCCTTTGGCCGTTGAAGTAGTAGTAGTTCGTCCAGCCCGTGCTGCTGTTCCACTCCGCATGCGGGCCGACGTAGATCGTCGTGACCCCGCCCTGCGTCTTGCGCACCAGCGTGCCGTCGGCGTCGTAGGCATAGTAAATGTCCTGCCCGTTGCCATATACCCGCGTCACCTTGTTGTCTGCGTTCCACTCCTGCGTATACCACGCCCCGTTGTCCCACCGGCTCACCATGTTGCCGTTGGCGTCGTAGCTGGCGATCGGCGCGCCGTTCAGGTGCGTCACCGCCTGCGGCTTGCTGGCGTGCCAGTAGTTGAACGTCCCCAGCCCACTGTGCTGGATCATCCGCCCGATCGCGTCGTAGCTGTAGCTCTCGCTGTAGCCCGGCCAGCCCACCTGCGGCGCCACGCCCGTCAGCCGATCCAGGTCGTCGTAGCTGTAGGCCAGCCGCTCGCCCGTCGTCCGGTCGCCGCTGAAGCGGATGTTGCCCACCGCATCGTAGGCATACACCAGCTTCAACAGCGCGCCGGCGGCGCTGCTTTCGTCGTCGCAGTTGCCGCTGCTGGTGGCCACGCACAGCCGGCGCAGCCGCCCGTAGCTGGTGTTGCCGGCGTTCGGGTATTCCAGGTCGCTGCCGTAGTGGTAGCGCTGCGTGCGCGCGCCGTTGCCGTGATCCATCCGCGTCAGCAACCCCAGCGCGTTGTAGGTGGCGTTCGACACGTAGACGCTCGCGCCGCTCAGGCTGCGCGGGCGCATGGCGTCGTCGTAGCTCGTCGTCACCACTTCGCCGTTCGGGTAGGTCATGCTCGTCACCCGATCGGCGCTGTCGTAGGCGAACTGGACGTCGAACGTCCCAGGGACGCCGTCCACCGAGCGGGTCTCCTTCTTCACACGCCCGCGGGCGTCATATTCCCAGCGCGTCCAGGTATTGGTGCCCGTCGCGCCGTTGAGCACCTGCGCGATGGTGCGCCGCCCGACCGGATGCGCACCGCTCGTCCACCATGTGGCATCGTAGGCGTAGCCGGCGATGTCCACGCCGTTGACCGCCTTCTTGGTCAAACGGTTGAGAGCGTCATACGTGAACGTCAGCGTCTGGCCTTTGGCATCGGTCTGGCTGATCAGGTTGCCGTTGTCATCGTAGGCGTAGCTCCAACTGCCCATGTTCGGGTCGCTTATGCTGGTCTTGCGCCCCAGCGCGTCGTAGCCGATGCTGGTGACGTAGCCCAGCGCGTCGGTCACCTGGGTCAGTTGCCCCAACCAGCCATACGCATAGTGCGTCTGGGCATACAGCGCGTGCGTCCCGGCGTCGAAGTTGCCGGTATATTCCTCCACCCGCACCAGGCGCCCCAGCCCGTCGCTCACCCACACCTTGGTTCGTCCCAGCGCGTCCACCCCCCGCCGGCGCGCCTCGACGCCGTTGAGCTGACCATACAGCGTGCGCGTCGCCGCCCCGTCCGGCCCGACCACCCGCGTCACCCGCCCCAGCAGGTCATACTCGGTCAGCGTGTGCGGCCGCCCGTCCCAGCCCCCCGGCCGGCTGAACCCCCAACTGAAGCCTTCCAGCGCCGGCACGAAGCGGCGCACCTCGCGGCCTAGCGCGTCGTAGGTCACGTTCACCACCTGCTGCTGCGCCCCGTTGACCGTCTCGCTGCGCGTCTGCACCAGCCGGCCCAGCCCGTCGTAGAACGCGAACGTCGGGTGCACGCAGCCGCTGCAGCCGGCCACCTCGCGCTGCCAGGTCTCCACCTTGAACGGCGGGCTGATCGCCGCCTGGTTGGCGTCGCTGTAGGCGTAGCTGAGGGTCGGGTAGCCGTCGCTGTCGCCGGGGCGCACCACCGCGGTCACCCGCCCCCACACGTCATACCAGTAGCGCTCCTGCACCAGGTTCGGGTCGGTGACCGAGGCCAGCGCACCCCACGGCTGCCCCGCCGGCCGCGCCACGCCGTTCACCCCGAAGTAGGCGTAGGCGGTGGTGTGATTCAGCGGGTTGCGCACCCACAGCACCTTCAGCGTCACCGGGTCGTAGCCGGCCGTGCTGGTATGGCCGCGCGGGTCGGTGATCGCCGTCAGGTTGCCCTGCCCGTCGTAGCTGTAGTGCTCGCTCACCCAGAACTGGCCCTGCCGCCCGCGTTCCACCCGCGTCACCAGCCCGCGCACCGGCGCGGCGTAGTAATGCGGGTTGCCGTCGTAATACACCAGCGTCTGCGTGCGCAACTGCGGGATGTCGGCGTTCTCGTGGATGCCGTCGAAGCGGTTCTCCCAGGCCACCCGCCCGACGACCCACCGCGTCCAGTTGTGGGTGTAGCCCCAGTGCGTGCTCAGCTCGTCGCCGCCGCGATGCCAGAAGCCGTGCTGAAACTCGGCCGTGGGATTCCCCAGGCCGTCTACCCGCCGCTCGACGCGCGTCATCAGCACCCCGCCCGGCGGCACGTTGCCGGCGGCGTAGCGCAGGTCGCCGAAGGGGAATTCGTCCGTCACCGCCGCCCAGCTCAGCCAGGTGCCCGCCGGCTGGCCCGGCGCCGGCTCGTTCACGCCATACCACACTCGGCCGGCGCGCAGCACCGTCCCGCCGTCGGCGGAGTAATGGCGCGTGTCATACACCTGCCCCAGCCAGCGCCGGTCGGTGTGCGTGTCGGTGCGCACCACGCTCAGCGGGCTGCCGCCCTGCGGGCTCACCCGCTTGACGAGCGTGCCGTAGCCCATCAGCCCGCCGCGCGACTCCGGATACACGTCGTCGTGCCCCAGGTGGCACGGGCTGCCGGCGTCGTTCCAGCACGGGTTGGAGAACTCGTAGGTCTCGACGGTCACCCCGCCCAGCCCGTCGCGCAGCGTGCGCTGGTTGACGTGGAAATACGTCCGGTCGTTGCGGTAGCCCTGCCAGTAGCTGAACTCCACCCGCCCGCCGTAGCCGTTGTTGATCGCCCGCACCAGCGTGTCGTTGTCGTTCTGGTATTCGAAGGTGGTGTTCGGCAACTGCCGCCAGCCGTTGATGCCGGTGTCCCATGCCTGCGGGGTGATGCGCACCACGCGGGTGTTCCACGACGGGCCGGCGTAGCCCAGCTCGTAGCGCCGCAGGCGCCAGGCATCCTGCGGGCAATTGTTGTCCGGGTTGCCGGCGACGTAGCGACAGGTCCAGATCGAGAGCAGGCGCGCCGGCGAACCGGTGTATTGGAACTGCACCACATACGCCCGCGGCGGGCTGCTGTGCCGGTTGCCGTAGCGGATGTAGCTCAGCCGGGTGTTGGTCTCCCAGTCCGCCCCCATCTGCCACGACTGCTGTCCGTCCACCATGCCGTTGTCGCCGCTCATCGGCTCTTCGCCGTAGACCCATTCGGCCGACCAGCCGCCCGCGACGGCCGGGTCGTCGCGCCGCGGCGAATACACGTAGCGCAGATACCAGGTCTGGTAGGCGATCAGGTTGCCGTTGCGCCTGCGGAAGACCTTGGTGCTGGCAGCGTCCGTTCCGAAGGCGTAGCGCGTCCCATCCGCCGTCCACACCTGCCAGTAATGCGGCGCCGGCACGCCGAAATCGCTGAACCCTCCGAACGGCAGCGCCGTCCCGTTGCACGACGTCCCGAACGTGCAGCGATAGACCCGCACCGGCGCGTAGTTCTGCGTCACGAATTCGTCCGCCCCGTTGGCGCTGCCCTTGTAGATCAGGTTGTATTCCACGCCGCCCAGGCTGAGCTTGTATTGCTCGTTGGTGATCAGCTCGTAGTATTGCTGGAACAGCGTGCCCCACTGCGGCGACCAGGTGGTGTATTGGCGCTTCTCCAGCTTCACCCCTCGGCGCACATGCGGCACGTCCAGGCTCCAGCCTGCGCCCATGCGGTAGTCATCGCCCGAGCCGCCGCTTTCCGCGCCGGCGCTGGCGTAGGCGATGGTCAGGCCGGGTTGCACGCCGTCGGGCATCTCCGGCAGCTCGACGCTCTGGGCGTAGGTGGCCGACCCGCGGAACGGGCTCACCCCGCCCATGTTCGGGGCGAACTTCCACGGCTCCGGCCGCCCGGCCGGCACCTGGAAGATCACGGTGTAAGACGAGAAGTGGCGCAACGGCGCCGTCAGCATGCCCTGCACCGCGTCGTAGCGCGCCGGCACGGGTTCGTAGACGACCTGGCGCACCTCGACGGTTTTGACGCTGCCGTCGGCCAGCTTGACCTCCTCGGTGCGCGTGCTCACCCGCTGGTAGGCCAGCGCCGGCTCGACGCCCGCGGCCAGCAGCGCCTCGCTCAGCAGCCCGCGCAGGTCAATCGTCGCCGTTACCGGCGCGGCGAAGGCCAGGTCCGGCTCGACCCGGAAGGTCAGCGCGGGCAACCCGCCGGCCTCGGCGCGCTCCAGGAAGACGCTGCCGCGCAGCGCCACGCGCGACGCCAGCGCGCCGGGGGCGAAGGTGAGCGTCACCCGCCCGCCGGGTAGCACGAGCGTCCCACCCTCGGCCGACAACGCGGCCTCGGCCGGCGCGGCACCGATCACCACCGCCTGCGCCAACGCCTCGACGCGCAGGCCGCCGGCCTCGCCGAGCTGCACCTCGGGGATGACCTTGAGCGTCACGCTGTCTTCGTCCTGCCCAGGCGCACCGGCTTTGACCGCGCTCGCCTGCACCTGGAAGGGGAACTCGGCCAAGCCGGTCTGATCCACGCCGGCCTTCGCCCAGCTCAGCGTGCGCGTGGCGGGGTCGTAGCTCGCCTCCTTGGCGCTGTCGGGCACGTAGTCCAGCCCCTCGGGCAGGGTCAGGCGCACGCTCAAGCCCTCGAACGGCCGGCGTGCGCGCAGCACCAGCGTCGCAGCCAAGGTCTCGCCGGGCAGGGCATGGGCCGGGTCGAAGGCGACATGGGCGCGCAGCACATCCTCCGGCGGCAGAAGCTCGGGCAGCGGAGCGGCTTCCGCGGCGAGGGGCGGTTCGGCGGCCGAGCGGCCCGGATCGCCGGCCAATTCGGGCAGGCGCTGGAGGGCAGGGTCGGTCGGCGGTTGGCCGGCCGGGTCGAACAGGCGGTCGAAGTCGGGGTGACCGGGCACGATCACCGCGCCGAGCGGGTCGTAGCTCACCGGCCGGGCCGGCTCACCGGCGGACTCGGTAGGCGGGGCTGCAGCCGGCGGCGTTTGCGGGGGGGGGGTGAACGAGAGCGACGTCAGCGCCAGGGCGGCGCTCAACACGAGATTCAAACCTGCTTGCGAGCGAAGGCGCACCGACACGCACCGCAACATGCTTCCCTCCTGTGAATCAGCCGGCAGATGTGCTCTCTTGCAACGCGGGAGTATATGCCCGCGCCGCACGGATGCAAGTGGGGTGGGACGAAGGCAAGGCTTTGAGTCCCCGTCACCCTCGCGGAGCTCCCGCCTCCTTGGGTGACGGGTAAACCCTAAAGGTCTCCAAGACCTTTAGGGTCGGGCGCACTACGACCACAACCGATCCCACGACCGGTCAACGTCCCAATATGTGCTTGGCTCGAAGTAGCCGGCCGGATCGCCGGGCGTGAGGTGTGCGCGGATCACCTCCTCGTTCAGCTCGATGCCCAGCCCCGGCCCTTCCGGAACCGGGATGTAGCCCTCCTGGATGATCGGCTTGGGGATGCCGGTGACGAAGTCGTCCCAGTAGGGCAGATCGGTGAAGTGATGCTCGAGCGCGATGAAGTTCTCCGTAGCGGCGGCGCTGTGCACAGCGGCGATGGTGGACACCGGCGAGCCGGCCATGTGGATGGCCATGCTGATGCCGTATTCCTGCGCCAGGTCGCCGATCTTCTTCGTCTCCAGGATGCCGCCGGCCGTCGCGAGATCAGGATGGCACACCGAGATGGCCTGCGCCTCGAACAACGGCTTGAAGT
>JAVKHP010000002.1 GCA_031459855.1 Armatimonadota bacterium | reverse complement strand
AACGTGACGATGCGGGTGAAGCTGATCACGCCGGTGGCGCTGGAGGAGGGGCTGCGGTTTGCGATCCGGGAGGGAGGGCGCACCGTGGGCGCCGGCGTCGTCACCAAGGTGATCGACTAGCCATGGCCACCGACCTGCGTCCCATCGTCACCCTGGCCTGCACGGTCTGCCGCCGGCGCAACTACACCACCACCAAGAACAAGCGCAACGACCCCGACCGGCTCGAGCTGCGCAAGTACTGTCCCTGGTGCCGCAAGCACACCCCGCACCGCGAGACCCGCTAGGCCCGCTGCCACCCCGCGCGGTGGGCGAGCGCGGGGAGACCTGCGGCCGTCGTTGGCACGGGCTCGCCCGCCAGTCCGGCGCATGACGCCCCTGGCGCCCCAGGCCTTCGTCCTCGGCCGCGTCGGCGCCGACCTGTACCCGCTGCAGCTCAACACGCCGCTGGAAGCGGTCCGGACCTTCGAGCGGTTCGTCGGCGGGTTCGCCGGCAACGTCGCCACCGGCCTGGCCCGGCTGGGCGTCCGGGTGGCGATCCTCTCGGCCGTGGGCGACGACGGGCACGGCCGGTTCATCCGCACCTTCCTGGCCGCCGAGGGCGTCGACGTCCGCTGGCTCCGGGTGCATCCCACGCTGCGCACGGCCCTCGCGTTCTGCGAGGCCTGGCCCCCCGACCGGTTTCCCATCACCTTCTACCGCACGCCGACCTGCCCCGACTGGGAGCTGCGGCCCGAGGATCTGCCGCTGGACGTGGTGGCCGTCGCGCCGGTGCTCTACGTGAGCGGGACGGGCTTCGCCCGGGAGCCCAGCCGCAGCACGACCTTCGCGGCGCTGGCATCGCGGCCCGCCGCCGGTGCGGGACTCCTGCCGGCGACGGTCCTCGACCTCGACTGGCGCGACCAACTGTGGGACGACCCTG
The DNA here is from genome assembly GCA_031459855.1 of Armatimonadota bacterium. NCBI lineage: Bacteria > Bacillati > Candidatus Sysuimicrobiota > Candidatus Sysuimicrobiia > Candidatus Sysuimicrobiales > Candidatus Humicultoraceae > Candidatus Fervidifonticultor > Candidatus Fervidifonticultor primus. The sequence continues at coordinate 19,750 of JAVKHP010000002.1, read as the reverse complement.
GTGACTACGCCGCGCAGATCCGGGAGGCGGCCAGCCGGGCGACGATCGTCCTCGGCAGCACCGGCGAGTTCGCCGCGGCGCGGTTGGACCCCGATGAGGCGCTGGCGCTGGGGCCACGCCTGGTCGTCCTCAAGCGCGGCCCGGAGGGCGCGGCCGTCATCGAGCGCACCGGGCGCGTGGACGTGCCCGGGCTTCCGGTCCCCGTGGTGAACGGGCTGGGCGCAGGCGACGCCTTCGCTGCGGCGTTTGGCGCGGCGCTGCTGGCGGGCCTGGCCCCCCACCAGGCCGTATCCCGCGCCAACGCTGCGGGCGCCATCGTGGCCGCGCGGCTGTCGTGCAGCACGGCCATGCCACGGCCCTGGGAGATCGACACGCTGCTCGCCGGCGGCCGGGTGGTCGACGGCGAGGTGCTGCCGCGCGCGTCGGCCTACAGGAAGAACCGCTCCCGGCGGCGCCCCTCCTCGTAGGCGGCCCGCGCCTCCCGGACACGCGCCGAGGAGGAGACCTCCGCTACGGGCACGTCCCACCAGGCGTCGTACGCGGGGAGCCGGTCGTCCAGCTCCACCTCGACCACGATCACGGTCGGGCGCACTTCGCGCCGGGCTTCCTCCAACGCATCCGCCAGGGCCTCCCGGGTCGCGACCCGAATGGCGCGCGCGCCCAGGCTGGCCGCGTTGGCCGCCAGGTCGACCGGCAGCACCGCGCCGTCCAGCTGCCCGGTGGCCGGGTTGCGGTACCGGTACTCGGTGCCGAAACCCTCGGAGCCCACGGCCATCGACAGCCCCTTGATGCTCGCGAACCCGTGGTTGTCCAGCAGCACGATCGTCACCTTGATGCCTTCCTGCACGGCCGTGACGAGCTCCGAGGGCATCATGAGGTAGGAGCCGTCCCCGACCATGACGTACACGTCGCGCGACGGGTCGGCCAGCCGGACGCCCAAGCCGCCGGGGATCTCGTACCCCATGCACGAGTAGCCGTACTCCACGTGGTACGAGCCCGGGTCCCCGGCGCGCCAGAGCTTGTGCAGGTCGCCGGGCAGGCTCCCCGCGGCGCAGACCACCACGTCGCGCGGCCGGGCGAACGCGTTCACCACGCCGATCACCTCGGCCTGGCGCAGGCGCGGCCCTCCCTGCGGTGCGGTGAGGCGTGCGACCTCGTCCGCCCATGCGGCGCGCAGCTGGGCGACGCGATCGGCATACGCGGTACTGACCCGGTACCCGGCCAGCGCCTCACCCAGCTCCTCCAGCGTGACCCGCGCGTCGCCCACCAGGGCCAGCGCGGCGTGGCGGTGGGCTTCGGGGGCTGCGACGTTGATGGCGACGAACCGCACGGCCGGGTGCTGGAAGGCGGTCTTGGAGGCGGTGGTGAAGTCACCCAGGCGCGTGCCCACGGCCAGGATCAGGTCGGCCTCGCGTGCCAGCCGGTTGGCCGCCGCCGTCCCCGTGACCCCGACGCCGCCCACGTGCTGCGGGTGGTCGTCGGGCAGGGCGCTCTTGCCCGCCTGCGTCACGCCCACCGGGATGCCGGTCTGGCGCGCGAAGCGGTCCAGGGCCGCCGTGGCCTCGCTGTAGAGGACGCCGCCACCGGCGATCAGGAGCGGCGCCGTCGCCTGCCGGATCCAGGCTGCGGCGGTCTGCACGGCGGCCCGGTCGGCGCGCGGCCGGGGGATCGTCCAGACGCGGTCGGCGAACAGGGCCTCGGGGTAGTTCCAGGCCTCCGCCTGCACGTCTTGGGGCAGCGCCAGGGTGACCGCGCCCGTGTCCGCCGGAGAGGTCAGCACCCGCATCGCCTCCATGAGCGCCACCGGGAGCTGGTCGGGCCGGTTGATCCGGTCCCAGTAGCGGGAGATCGGTTTGAAGCAGTCGTTGACCGAGACGTCGTGCGACCAGGCGACGTCCAGTTGCTGCAGCACCGGCGCCACGGTCCGGCGCGCGAAGATGTCCCCCGGGAGCAGCAACACCGGCAGGCGGTTGATGGTGGCACCCGCCGCCGCGGTCACCATGTTGGTGGCGCCGGGGCCGATCGAGGTCGTGCAGGCGAACGCGCGCAGCCGGTTCGACGCCTTGGCGAACGCAACGGCCGCGTGGACCATGGCCTGCTCGTTGCGCGCCTGGTAGTACCGGAGCGCCGTCTGGTGCTGCAGGGCCTCGCCGATCCCCGCGACGTTGCCGTGGCCGAAGATGCCCCACACCCCGGCGAAGAACCGCTGCCGTCGGCCGTCGCGTTCCGTGTACTGGTGCGCCAGGAACGTGACGAGGGCCTGTGCCATCGTCAGCCGCCGTGTCCGCATGTGCTGCCCCTCCTGCGATCACCGTGTGCGCCTGTGCCGGGACGCGCCGGTCGTGTCCGCCGCCCGCGGCTCCTCACGTCCCGCTCGCGGGCACGATGGGCAGGCGCGGATCGCTGCTCGTCCAGAGGGTCTTGACCCACGCGTGCGCCGGGTCTTCGCTGTTGGCCAGCGACTGCGCCGAGCCTGCCAGGAAGTTCAGGTAGTAGCACGTGTATCCGAAGGCCGCGCATACGGGATGGTAGCCTTCGGGCACCAGGACGATGTCGTGGTCCCGGGCGACGACCGCGGCGTCAAGGGTGCCGTCGGCGGTGTAGACGCGTTGCAGCGCGAACCCCTCTGGACGGTCGAAGCGGTAGTAGTACACCTCCTCGAGATCCGCTTCGAGCAGGGCCCCATCCGGCGCCTCGCGGTGGACGTCGTGCTTGTGGGGTGGGTAGCTGCTCCAGTTCCCGCCCGGCGTGTACACCTCGACGCAGACCAGGCGATGGCACGGGAAGCCGGGCGGGACGATGGTGTGGATCTGCCGCGAGGCGTTGGCTCCGCCGCGCAGTTCGACCTGGACCTCGGCCGGGGTGACGAGCCGCGGCGGGTAGTCCCGGTCGGTCGGCGCCCATCCGCAGGCGACCTCCAGCACAGGGCTGACCGCCTCGATCTCCACGTCGGTCCGGCGCGGCAGGTAGAGGGCGTGGGGCATGCCCGCGAAGACGTTGGGGCGCGCACCGAGCCGCGGCCAGGCTCCCCGGTTGGACGTCACCGCGCCCTGCCCGCCCAGGACCACCAGCACCGCCTCCTGCTCCCCGGTGGACATCGTCCACCGCCCGCCGGCGTGGAGCCGCCGCACCTCGACCGTCAGCAGGCGCCATCCCGCCTGTGCGGGCGTCACCCGGGTGATCACACCTGGCGCCTCGCCGCGCAGGAGGGGCGGGATGTGGAGCAACTCGGCGGTGTAGGGCATCGATGTGCGCACCAGTGGACAGCGTCGGGCCCTGCCGTCCATACGACGACCGGCGGCCTCGCCGTATCGCAGTTGGCCATGGCCCGGGTGGCTTCCTGTCGCCACACGCGTGTACGAAGCGGCAGGCGGCGCCGCCGGCGGGGATGGCACGCGGATGCCACGCCGTGGCTCCGCTGTGCGCCGCAACCGTGCGCGGACGCCCGCCGGCCGCGCGGATGTGCCACCCTTGCCGGGGGCGGTTGTTGCGCACAGCGCGCGTCGGCACCGTGGCTCGGGCGCGGCAGGGGGTGGTTCCTCAACGGGTGGTCGGTGCTGTCGTCGGAGCGCCCGCGGGCGTGCCGGCTGAGGCGTTGCAGGGGCAGGGGCGCGTTCCTATAATCAGGGGTGAACGCAGGGGCGTAGCTCAACTTGGCAGAGCACCGGTCTCCAAAACCGGGTGTTGGGGGTTCGAGTCCCTCCGCCCCTGCCAGGTCGCCGCTGCGCTGCCACCGGAGGCCGGTTGTGCGCGAGACGCTACTGTACCTGCACCTGCTCGGGGTCATCGTCTGGGTCGGCGGTGGCGCGCTGTTTGGCCTGTGGGGTGCGCGGGCGCGCCGCAGCGGCCAGCCCTCCCTGATGATCTTCGTCGCCGAGACCACGGTCTGGTTGCTCGATCGGGTGATTGCGCCCGCAGTGCTCCTGACCGTGGCCACGGGGATCGGCCTCGTGGCCGTTCAGGACTGGCCCGGGGCGCCGCCGGCCTGGCTCGTCGTGAAGGTGGTGCTCGTCCTAGCGGGGCTGGTGCTGTTGTTCGGCGGCCAGCGGCCCGCCCTGCGCATGCTGGTCGCGGCCCTGCACGCGTCGGGCCGGCGGTCCGCAGCCCAGGTTCCGGCGCTGGCGCGGCGCCAGCTGCGGCTGGGCCTGGCGGGCGGTGCCCTGGCGCTGGCGATCGTCGGGCTGGCAGTGTTCAAGCCGTAGGCGCGACGGGGAGGTCGCAGCGCACGATGCGCGACGCATGGCGCCGGCTGGCCAGGGTCGGCACCGTGGCCGGGTTGGCGGCACTCGCGGCAGTGAGCGCGCCGCGGCCGGCCGCGACCGGCGGCATGCCCGGTCCGGACCTGTCGCGGGTGCGCGTGCTGGCCGTGGCGCCGTTCCTCAACGAGGATCCGCCCACGCGGTGGCTCACCGCCGCTGCGGCCGACCGCCTGGCCGTGCTACTGCGCCGCGCTCCGTTCCAGGTCCTCGGGCCCGTGGCCGTCAGCGCTGCCATGGCCAGCGAGGGCGTGACCCCAGCAGACCTGATCAGTCCGTCGCGCAGCATCGCGCTGGCCAGGCGTCTGGGTGCTGACGCCATCCTCACGGGCCGGGTCGTCCGGCTCGAGCAGGGGCGCGTCGGCCGTCTGCGCGTGGGGGAGGACGGCGACGACGCCAAAGCAGCCATCGACTTCCGTGTCCTGGATGTGGCCACGCGCCTGAAGCTGTTCGAGGAGGAGATCGGCTGCGCCGGGTCCCCGCTCGCGAGTGAGGCCCTCGACTGCGTCGTCCGGCTCCTGGCCGCGCGCCTGCTGGGTCCCCGGTGAGCGTGCACGGCGGCCCCGACGGGTCGACGGCCGGGCGCAGGCCGCAGGGTTCCAGATGACGCCGGCGGGTGATCGTCGCCCGGCTGGCCCCGGAGTCCTGGACGGCGTCCGCGGCGACGGCGACACGGTGGGCGGCGGTGCGGTGCGGGCCTGTCGCGAGCCCTGCCGCGTCGTTGACAGGGCACGGTGGACTGTTATAATGGCGGTGAACGCGCGGCGTTGGTGTCTTTTTTTTTGCCCCGAACGCCAGAGGAGCGGCCATGGCTCGAACGTCCGATGCAAAGGTGGCACCGCGCCCCGCTGCCCGCACGCTCCGGTTTCCTGCGGTGCGCGGGGCGCCCGCCGTCGTGGAACGCATCAGCCGGTACCTGCACGAGGTCTGGGTGGAGCTCGGACGGGTCGAGTGGCCGTCCCGCCGGGAGCTCGTGAGCATGACGCTGGTGGTGCTCGTGGTGCTCCTCGTCACGGCGGTCTACCTGGGGATCTTCGACTACGTGTACACGTGGCTCATCAAGCGCTACCTGGTGGCGCCGCCGGTGTAGGCCATGTCGCAGCGAGCGGAAGACATCGTCAAGGAGCTGTTCGCCGACGAGCCGGTCAAGGCCGAGGAGCCCGCTGTCGAGGCGGAGGACGTCACGACCCCCCGCGACCCCCGGCGCAAGTGGTTCGTGATCCACACCTACTCGGGGTACGAGGCCAAGGTGAAGTCGAACCTCGAACGCCGGATCGCCTCCATGGGGATGAAGGAGAAGATCTTCCAGGTCCTGATCCCCACCGAGAAGGAGAAGGAGATCAAGGCCGGGAAGCGGCGCGAGGTCGACCGAAAGATCTTCCCGGGCTACGTGCTGGTCGAGGTGCTGGTCGACGAGAAGGGTGAGCTGGAGAACGACACCTGGTACGTGATCCGCAACACCCCGGGCGTCACGGGGTTCGTGGGCTCGGGCACGCGCCCCATCCCGCTGGAGGATCGCGAGGTGCGCCAGCTCCTGCGCCAGCTGCGGGACGAGACGCCCAAGTACCGCATCACCTATCAGAAGGGCTCGCCGGTCCGGATCACGTCGGGGCCGTTCATGGACTTCACCGGCGTGGTGGACGAGATCATGATGGAGAAGGAGAAGGTCCGGGTGCTGGTCTCCATCTTCGGGCGCGAGACGCCCGTGGAGCTGGACTTCGGGCAGGTGGAGAAGCTCTAGGTGGGACCCGGCGAGTGAGGGTGCGCGATGGCGAAGAAGGTCGTGGCGGTGGTGAAGCTCCAGATTCCGGCCGGGAAGGCGACGCCTGCGCCGCCGGTGGGGCCTGCGCTCGGGCAGCACGGCGTCAACATCATGGAGTTCTGCAAGGCCTACAACGAGCGGACGGCCAAGATGGCGGGGACGATCGTGCCGGTCGAGATCACCGTCTATGCCGACCGGACGTTCACCTTCGTCACCAAGACGCCGCCGGCGTCGGTCCTGCTCAAGCAGGCGGCCGGGCTGGAGAAGGGGTCGGGCGAGCCTAACAAGACCAAGGTGGGCCGGGTCACCCGGCAGCAGATCCGCGAGATCGCCGAACGCAAGATGCCCGATCTCAACGCCTCCACCCTCGAGGCGGCGATGCGCATGATCGAGGGCACGGCGCGCTCTATGGGGCTCGAGGTGGTCGGCTAGGCCAGCCGGACGCGGTCGGCAGGGCGGGAGGTGCCCCGGGCGCCGGACGGACCGCCAGGAGGGACGCATGAAGCGGCACGGCAAGCGGTACATCACGGCGGCCAAGCAGGTGGAGGCCCGTCGGCTGTACGGGCCCGAGGAGGCGGTGCGCCTGGTGAAGGCGACGGCCACGGCCAAGTTCGACGAGACGGTCGAGGCCCACATCCGGCTCGGCGTCGACCCCAAGCAAGCCGACCAGCAGGTGCGGGGGACCGTGGTCCTGCCCCATGGGACCGGCAAGACCGTGCGCGTGCTGGTCTTCGCCAAGGGGGAGAAGGCCAAGGAGGCCGAGGCCGCCGGCGCCGACATCGTCGGCGCCGAAGACCTGGTGGAGAAGATCCAGGGCGGATGGCTCGACTTCGACGTCGCCGTGGCCACGCCCGACGTCATGAGCCTGGTGGGCCGGCTGGGCCGGATCCTGGGCCCCCGCGGCCTGATGCCCAACCCCAAGGCAGGCACCGTCACGTTCGACCTGGCGCGGGCGGTGCGGGAGATCAAGGCGGGCAAGATCGAGTTCCGGCTGGACAAGACCGGCATCATCCACGTCCCGATCGGCAAGGCGCGGTTCAGCGAGGCGCAGTTGTTGGAGAACCTGGGCGCCCTGCTGGAGGCCGTCATCCGGGCGCGACCGGCAGCGGCCAAGGGGCAGTACATTCGGTCCCTGACCCTGTCGTCGACCATGGGACCGGGGGTCCGGGTCGATCCCGCCAAGGCCGTCGCCGTGCGGGCGGCATGACCGGCGCGCGAACGTCTGCGGCGCGGTGGGGCTCGAGAGGAGACGCGTGTCGAACCACGCGAGCGGGATGAGCGGACGCGGTGGTCGCGGCGCCACGATCTCCATGGGGTCTCGGCGAACGCCTGCCGGTTGACGCTCGGGGGGCCACGTGCTAGCATGACCCGCGTCGGCGTGCGGGCGGGTCCTGACGCCGACGGGTGACAACCGCATAGTCGGTCGCCGGCTGGCGGCCGCGCGCCACAGACAGCAGGTGCCCTTCGGGGCTTAATGGGGTTCCCGCCTGCCGAGGAGCGGAGTGGCACGACCCGTCTCCCCGTGGCGGGTCGTTGTGTTGTCTGTGGGTGAGGAGGACAGGGAGGATCGCGATGCCGCGCCAGGAGAAGGTCGAGGAGGTCGCGCGCCTGCAGGACCGGTTGCAGCAGGCGGCCGGGGTCATCCTCACCGATTTTCGCGGGCTGACAGTGGGCGAGATCACGCAGCTGCGCCGGAAGTTGCAGGAGGCGGGCGCGGACTACCGGGTGGTGAAGAACCGCTTGCTGGGCAAGGCGGCGCAGGCAGCCGGAATCGACGGCCTGCTCCCGTACCTGGAGGGCCCCACAGCCGTCGCCTTTGCCCCCTCCGACCCCGTCGCCGCCGCCAAGGTGATCCAGGAGTTCATGCGGCAGACGCGCAAGCTGGCGCTCAAGGGCAGCGTGGTCGCGGGGCGCGTCTACGGCGAAGCCCAGACCCGGGCCCTGGCCGATCTGCCCGGCCGACAGGAGCTGGTGGCACGCGTCGTCGGCGGGGTGGCTGCGCCCCTGGTGGCGCTGGCGGGCGTGCTGGGTGGGCTCCCGCGGGGGCTGGTCGTGGCCCTGGACCAGCTTCGCCAGCGGCGGGAGGATGCGGGCGAGGCGGCGGGGTGACCGGGACCATCCGACGGACCGTGAACTATCGACAGGGGGAGGGAGGACGGTGGCCAAGCTGACCAAGGACGAGATCGTCGACGCCATCAGCAACCTGACGGTGCTGGAGCTGGCCGAGCTGGTCAAGGCACTCGAGGAGAAGTTCGGCGTCTCGGCCGCGGCGCCGGTGGCAGTCGCGGCGGCGCCCGCGGGGGCGGCGGCGGCTGCGCCGGCGCCCGTCGAGGAGCAGACCGAGTTCGACGTGATCCTGCAGACCGTCGGCGAGAAGAAGATCCAGGTGATCAAGGTCGTCCGCGAGCTCACCGGCCTCGGGCTGAAAGAGGCGAAGGACTTGGTGGACGGCGCGCCGAAGCCTGTCAAGGAGAAGGTGAGCCGCCAGGAGGCCGAGGCGATCAAGAAGAAGCTCGAGGCGGAGGGCGCGACCGTCGTCATCAAGTAGGCCGCCCCGGCGACACCCGCCGGGCCGGCGGCCGACGCATGCGGCTCTTGACAACGCCAGGGGCCGACGGGTATGTTTGCGTGTACGGGCCTTGGCGGGGCTGCCGCGTGCGACAGCACGAGCACATCCAGCGCGACACGACGAACGGGGCAGGGGGATCGACCGCGGAGATCGACCCTGCTCTCGTCTTTCCGGCAGCCAGGATCGCCCGTAGGCCCGGGATCAGAGTCTGAACCTCTCGCGTGCGTACCCCACAGGCAGATGCCTGCCGAGCCACGGTGCGGCCCCAGCCTGACTGCCGCCTGGCGCGGTGCGGTGCGGAGATCTCCCGGAGGTGACGCCTTCCGCCGTGAAGACCAAGACGAGGCTTGAGGCCCTTGCCCGTCCGGCCCGCAGCCGGGTCGCCATTCCCGATGCCCGTATCGTGCACCGGGGGCGTCGCGTCCGGCACAGCTTCGCCAAGATCCCGGACGTCGTGGACATGCCCGACCTCATCGAGGTGCAGCGCCGGTCCTTCGACTGGTTCCTGCGCGAGGGGATCCGGGAGGTGTTCGCCGAGGTCTCCCCCATCCAGGACTTCACCGGCAACCTCGAGCTGCACTTCGCCGTGGAGAGCGGGCGCCGCAAGGTCACGCCGCCGGAGAACGTCTTCGACGACCAGGCCGTCCTGGACTTCGGCGGCTACCGCCTGGAGCGCCTGAAGTACACCGAGGAGGAGTGCCGGGACCGCGACTACAACTACAGCGCCGCCCTCAAGGTGAAGGTCCGGTTGATCGTCCGGGAAACCGGGGAGATCAAGGAGCAGGAGGTCTTCATGGGGGACTTCCCCATGATGACCGAGCGGGGGACCTTCATCATCAACGGCGCGGAGCGGGTGGTCGTCAGCCAGCTGGTGCGTTCGCCGGGGGCCTACTACGCGTTCACGCCGGACGCTTCCGGCCGGCCGTTGCCCACGGCCGTGGTCATCCCGCACCGCGGGGCGTGGCTCGAACTGGAGGTCGACGCCGGCGGCGCGATCTACGTCCGGATCGACCGCACCCGCAAGCTCCCGGCGACCGCGCTGCTGCGCGCCGTGGGGTACGAGACGGACGAGAAGCTGGTGAAGCTCTACGGCGAGGACCGCAGCCTCCGGGCCACGCTGGAGAAGGACACCACCCACAGCCGCGACGAGGCGCTCATCGAGATCTACCGGCGCCTGCGGCCGGGCGACCCGCCCACCCTGGAGAGCGCCAGGACCCTGTTGGAGACCCTCTTCTTCGAACCCCGCCGCTACGACCTGGGCAGGGTGGGACGGTACAAGCTCAACAAGAAGCTGGGGCTCAAGGTCGATCCCGACGTCCGGATCCTGACCCGCGAGGACCTCGTGGAGATCATCCGCTACCTGATGCGGCTGGCCGCCGGCGATCCCGAGGCCCGCGTCGACGACATCGACCACCTGGGCAACCGCCGGGTGCGGTCGGTGGGCGAGCTGCTCCAGAACCAGTTCCGTATCGGCATGCTGCGCATGGAGCGGGTCATCCGCGAGCGCATGACGATCCAGGAGCCGGGGCAGGTCACGCCCCAGCAGCTCATCAACATCCGGCCGGTGGTGGCGGCCATCAAGGAGTTCTTCGGCTCCAGTCAGCTCTCGCAGTTCATGGACCAGACCAACCCGCTGGCCGAACTCACGCACAAGCGCCGGCTCTCGGCGCTGGGCCCGGGTGGCCTGTCCCGCGAGCGGGCGGGGTTCGAGGTGCGCGACGTGCACACGTCGCACTACGGGCGCATGTGCCCCATCGAGACGCCCGAAGGGCCCAACATCGGGCTGATCTCGTCCCTGGCCACCTACGCCCGGGTGAATCCGCTGGGGTTCATCGAGACGCCGTACCGCGAGGTCAGGGAGGGCGTCGTCACCCGCCGCATCCGCTACCTCACCGCGGACGAGGAGGACCAGTACGTCATCGCCCAGGCCAACGCCGCCGTGGACGAGCGCGGGCGCCTGATCGGGCCGCGGGTCACGGCGCGGCACGGCGCCGAGATCAAGCTGGTGCGTCCCGAGGACGTGCAGTTCATGGACGTGTCCCCCAAGCAGATCGTCTCGGTGGCCACCGCGCTCATCCCGTTCCTCGAGCACGACGACGCCAACCGGGCGCTGATGGGCTCCAACATGCAGCGCCAGGCCGTGCCGCTCCTGCAGAGCGAGGCGCCCCGGGTGGGCACCGGGGTGGAGTACCGGGCGGCGGTGGACAGCGGGGCGGTGGTGCGCTGCCGGCGGGCGGGCGTCGTGGAGTCGGTGACGGGCGAGCGCATCGTCGTCCGCGTCGGCCGCGAGGTCGACGAGTACCCGCTCATCAAGTACCGCCGGAGCAACCAGGGCACGTGCATCAACCAGGTCCCCATCGTGCGCTCGGGCGACGAGGTCAAGGAGGGGGACATCCTGGCCGACGGGCCGTCCACCGATCAGGGCGAGCTGGCCCTGGGGCGGAACGTCGTGGTGGCCTTCATGCCCTGGGAGGGCTACAACTACGAGGACGCCATCGTGGTCAGCGAGCGCCTGGTGCGCGAGGACCTGTTCACCTCGGTGCACATCGAGGAGTACGAGGTGGAGGCCCGCGACACCAAGCTGGGGCCCGAGGACATCACCCGGGACATCCCCAACATCGGCGAGGACGCGCTGCGCGACCTGGACGAGCGGGGGATCGTGCGCATCGGCGCCGAGGTGCGCGCCGGCGACATCCTGGTGGGCAAGGTGACGCCCAAAGGGGAGACCGAGCTCACCGCCGAGGAGCGGCTGCTGCGGGCCATCTTCGGCGAGAAGGCCCGCGAGGTCCGCGACACGTCCCTGCGGGTGCCCCACGGCGAACGCGGCAAGGTGGTGGCCGTGAAGATGTTCACCCGCGACAAGGGCGACCGCGAGGAGGGCGACGAGCTGCCGCCGGGGGTCAACGCCCTGGTGCGCGTCTACGTGGCCCAGAAGCGCAAGATCGCCGTGGGGGACAAGATGGCCGGCCGCCACGGGAACAAGGGCGTCATCTCGGTCATCCTCCCCGAGGAGGACATGCCCTACCTGCCCGACGGGACGCCGGTGGACATCGTGCTCAACCCCCTGGGCGTGCCCAGCCGGATGAACGTGGGGCAGGTGCTGGAAACCCACCTGGGCTGGGCGGCCGAGAAGCTCAACCTCTGGGTGGAGGCGCCGGTGTTCGACGGCCCGCGGGAGGACGAGATCCGTCGCCTGCTGGACCAGGCGGGCCTGCCCCCCGACGGCAAGATCGTCCTGCGCGACGGCCGGACCGGCGAGCCGTTCGACCAGCCGGTCACCTGCGGGTCGATCTACATGATGAAGCTGCTGCACCTGGTCGAGGACAAGATCCACGCCCGCAGCACCGGCCCCTACAGCCTGATCACGCAGCAGCCGCTGGGGGGCAAGGCGCAGTTCGGTGGCCAGCGGTTCGGCGAGATGGAGGTGTGGGCGCTGGAGGCCTACGGAGCGGCCTCGACCCTGCAGGAGCTCCTGACCGTCAAGTCCGACGACGTCGTGGGGCGCGTCAAGACCTACGAGGCCATCGTCAAGGGCGAGAACATCCAGGAGCCGGGCGTGCCCGAGTCCTTCAAGGTGCTCCTGAAGGAGCTCCAGGCGCTGTGTCTGGACGTGAAGGTGCTCAGCGAGGACAAGCGCGAGATCGAGCTCAAGGAGATCGAGGAAGACATCGCGGAGACGGCGCGCGCCCTCGGCATCAACCTCGAGGGCGAAGAGGCCCTGGTGGAGGACTACTGACACCCGCGCGGGCGGATGCGGCCTGGTGGAGGGGCACCAACGATGCAGGACGTCAACAACTTCTCCGCAGTGAAGATCGGTCTGGCGTCGCCGGAGCAGATCCGCGGGTGGTCGCACGGCGAGGTCAAGAAGCCCGAGACGATCAACTACCGGACGCTCAAGCCCGAGCGCGACGGGCTGTTCTGTGAACGCATCTTCGGGCCCACCAAGGACTGGGAGTGCCACTGCGGCAAGTACAAGCGCATCCGGTTCAAGGGGATCGTCTGCGACCGGTGCGGGGTCGAGGTCACCCGCGCCAAGGTCCGGCGCGAGCGGATGGGCCACATCGAGCTGGCCGCGCCGGTCTGCCACATCTGGTACCTGAAGGGCGTGCCCAGCCGCATCGGCCTGCTGCTGGACATGTCGCCGCGGGCCCTGGAACGGGTCGTCTACTTCGCCGCCTACGTGGTGGTCGACCCGGGGACGACGCCGTTGCAGAAGCGGCAGCTGCTGACCGAGAACGAGTACCGCGAGATGCGGGAGAAGTACGGCACGGCGTTCCGCGCCGCCATGGGGGCCGAGGCCATCAAGGAGCTGCTGGAGGAGCTGGACCTCGAGAAGCTGAGCCGCGGCCTGCGGGCCGAGCTGAAGGGTGCCTCGGGCCAGAAGCGCATGAAGATCCTCAAGCGGCTGGAGGTCGTCGAGGCGTTCCGGAAGAGCGGCAACAAGCCCGAGTGGATGATCCTGACGGTCATTCCCGTGATCCCGCCCGACCTGCGGCCCATGGTCCAGCTGGACGGGGGCCGGTTCGCCACCAGCGACCTCAACGACCTCTACCGGCGGGTCATCAACCGCAACAACCGGCTCAAGCGGTTGCTGGACCTCGGTGCGCCCGAGATCATCGTGCGCAACGAGAAGCGCATGCTGCAGGAGGCCGTGGACGCCCTGATCGACAACGGCCGGCGGGGCCGGCCGGTGACGGGGCCCAACAACCGGCCGTTGAAGTCGCTGTCGGACATGCTCAAGGGCAAGCAGGGGCGGTTTCGCCAGAACCTGCTGGGCAAGCGGGTGGACTACTCGGGGCGCTCGGTGATCGTGGTGGGGCCCAAGCTGAAGCTCTACCAGTGCGGGCTGCCCAAGGAGATGGCGCTGGAGCTCTTCAAGCCCTTCGTGATGAAGAAGCTCGTGGACCGCAACCTGGCCCAGAACATCAAGAGCGCCAAGCGCATGGTGGAGCGGGCGCGCCCCGAGGTGTGGGACGTGCTGGAGGAAGTGGTGCGCGAGCATCCGGTGCTGCTCAACCGGGCCCCCACCCTGCACCGGCTGGGGATCCAGGCGTTCGAACCGGTGCTCATCGAGGGCAAGGCGATCCAGGTCCACCCGCTGGTGTGCACGGCGTACAACGCCGACTTCGACGGCGACCAGATGGCGGTTCACGTGCCGCTGTCGGCCGCGGCCCAGGCCGAGGCGCGCCTGCTGATGCTGTCGGCGTACAACATCCTGTCGCCCGCCTACGGCAAGGCCATCACCAGCCCCACGCGCGACATCGTGTTCGGCTGCTACTACCTCACCGTGGAGGATCCCGCCGACCGCGACAAGCCCGACAGCCAGCTGAAGGCGTTCTCTTCGCCCAGTGAGGTGATCCTGGCCCTGGAGAGCGGCGCGATCCGGCTGCACTCGCGCATCCGCGTCCGCTACGTCGACCAGGTCATCGTCACCACCGCCGGCCGCGTGATCTTCAACGAGGCGATCCCGGAGGAGCTGCGCTTCATCAACGAGGTGTGCGACCGCAAGGTCCTCTCCCAGATCGTCTCCGAGGCCTACAGCCGGCTGGGGACCACCAAGACCGTGGAGCTGCTGGACGCCCTCAAGGACCTGGGGTTCCGTTACGCGACCCGCAGCGGCTCGGGCATCGCCATTGGCGACATCGTGATCCCCGAGGCCAAGCGCCGCATCCTGGCCGAGGCCGAGAAGCGCATCGACGCCATCGACGCCCAGTACCGGCGGGGCCTCATCACCGACGGCGAGCGCTACCAGCGGGCCATCGACGTCTGGACCAAGGCCACCGAGGAGATCACCCAGGCCATGATGAGCCAGTTCGGCGCGTTCAACCCGCTGTACATGATGGCCCTCTCGGGCGCCCGCGGCAACATCCAGCAGATCCGGCAGCTGGCGGGGATGCGCGGCCTCATGACCGACCCCAGCGGGCGGATCATCGAGCTGCCCATCAAGGCCAACTTCCGCGAGGGGCTGACGGTCCTGGAGTACTTCATCTCCACCCACGGCCAGCGCAAGGGGCTGGCCGATACGGCCATCCGGACGTCGGAGTCCGGCTACCTGACCCGACGCCTGGTGGACGTCGCCCAGGACGTCATCGTGCGCGAGTACGACTGCAAGACCACCGAGGGCCTGGTGGTCACCGCCATCAGGGAGGGCAACGAGGTGGTCGTGCCGCTGCGCGACCGCATCGTGGGCCGGTTCCTGGCCGAGGATGCCGCGCCGCCGCGCCGCAGGCCCGTGCTGGAGGCGGGCGCGGAGATCGACGAGGAGGCGGCCGAGCGCATCGAGGAGGCGGGCATCGAGGCGGTGACCGTCCGGTCGGTGCTGACGTGCAAGACGCGCTACGGCGTCTGCGCCAAGTGCTACGGGCGCAACCTGGCCACCGGGAAGCTGGTGGAGATCGGCGAGGCCGTGGGCATCATCGCGGCCCAGTCCATCGGCGAGCCCGGCACGCAGCTGACGATGCGGACGTTCCACACCGGCGGCGTGGCCGGTTTCGACATCACCCAGGGCCTGCCCCGGGTCGAGGAGTTGTTCGAGGCCCGCAAGCCCAAGGGGCAGGCGCTGATCGCCGAGATCAAGGGCACCGTGACGGTCCAGGAGGCGCGCGGCACGCGGCGCATCGTCGTGACCGGGAAGAACGACGAGCGCGTCTACACCGTGCCCTTCGGGGTCCGCGTGAAGGTCCAGAGCGGGGACGAGGTGGAGCCGGGCGACCAGCTCACCGAGGGGTCCGTGAACCCCCACGACATCCTGCGGATCAAGGGCGTCCAGGAGCTCCAGGCCTACCTGGTCCAGGAGATCCAGAGCGTCTACCGCTCGCAGGGCGTGGACATCAACGACAAGCACATCGAGATCATCGTGCGCCAGATGCTGCGGCGGGTGAAGGTGGAGGAGGCGGGGGACACCGAGTTCCTGCCCGGGGAGCTGGTGGACAAGTTCGCCTTCGAGGAGGAGAACGCCCGGGTGATGGCCGAGGGCGGGGAGCCTGCCCGGGCCCGGCCCGTGCTGCTGGGCATCACCAAGGCGTCGCTGGCCACCGAGAGCTTCCTGTCGGCTGCGTCGTTCCAGGAGACGGCCCGCGTCCTGACCGACGCCGCCACCCGGGGGAAGGTCGACCCCCTGATCGGGCTGAAGGAGAACGTCATCATCGGCAAGTTGATCCCGGCGGGGACGGGTATGCCCCGCTACCGGCAGCTGAAGGTCACCGCCGAACTGTGACCCCCGCCGGGGCCACCCCGGCCTGGGAGCCTCGCGGCCGGGAGCCGTCCGCCCGGTGCGGCCGGGCGGGAGGCGCGGGAAGGGCGATGGCACCTTCCCGGGTTGCGACCCGCCGAAGACGGACCGGGGGACGGCGCGCGCGTTGACACCCCTGGGGGTCGATGCTAGAATCGGCTGGCGCGTAGGCACCCGATGACGACCGATGCGCTGGCGCGGCTGCGCGCCGCGGCTTCCCGGGTGGTCGGGGCCACCCAGACCGCGAAGGCGGTGGCCCGCGGGCGGGCGGCGGAGGTCTTCGTGGCGGCCGACGCCGATCCGCGGGTGGTCGAGCCGGTGGTGCGGGCCGCGGCGGAACGGGGACTCCCCGTGACCGAGGTGGAGTCCATGGCGCTGCTGGGCCGGGCCTGCGGCATCGGGGTGGGTGCCGCCGCAGCGGCGGTCCTGGTGGAGGACCGGCCCGCGCCATAGATCCCGCAGGGCGGGATCGCAGTCGGGGCTCGACGGTCGTCGCGCGGTCATCTTCCCCCGAGCCCTTGTACGCTGCACCGCAGGGCCTGGCTGGCCCCGCGTCACCGCGGGGCACTGCGGCCGGGCCTCGTATGGTGCGGCGCCAGGCGAGGCACCACAAGCGACGTCCTGGCGAAACCCCCGGGCCCGCGTCGTGAGGGACCCCGGTGGCGTCGCCCTCTCTGCGTGCCCTGCGGGCGGGGGAGGGCATGCGGCATGCGGATGGGGAGATACGGAGGCGGTGAGGATGCCGACGGTCAACCAGCTGGTCCGGCTCGGCCGGCACCGGCTGCGCAGCAAAAGCAAGTCGCCGGCGCTGCAGGGCAGCCCGTTCCGGCGGGGCGTCTGCATTCAGGTGAAGACCACGACGCCCAAGAAGCCCAATTCAGCGCTGCGCAAGATCGCCCGGGTGCGGCTCACCAACGGGATCGAGGTGACCGCCTACATCCCCGGCATCGGACACAACCTGCAGGAGCACTCCGTCGTGCTGATCCGGGGCGGGCGTGTGAAGGACCTGCCGGGGATCCGGTACCACATCGTCCGGGGCACGCTGGACGCCGCGGGCGTGGCCGGCCGGATGCGCGGACGGTCCAAGTACGGCGCCAAGCGCCCCAAGAAGTGATGGGCGCAGCGCGAGGGGAAGGGAAGGAGACGGGCGATGCCGCGTAAGGGTCCGGTGCGGCCGCGGGAGATCGGGCCAGATCCCGTCTACCACAACGTGATCGTGCACCGGCTGATCAACAAGGTGATGATGCGCGGGAAGAAGAGCCTGGCCGCCCGCCATGTCTACCGGGCGTTCGACATCGTCAAGGAGAAGAGCGGTCAGGACCCGGTCAAGGTCTTCGAGAAGGCCCTGGCCAACGCCTCGCCGTTGCTGGAGGTGCGCCCCCGCCGGGTCGGCGGGGCGACCTACCAGGTGCCCGTGGAGGTGCGGCCGGAGCGGCGGCTGTCGCTGGGCCTGCGGTGGCTGGTGCAGTACGCGCGGGCGCGCCGGGACCGCCGGACGTTCGCCGAGAAGCTGGCCGCGGAGCTCCTGGACGCCTCCGTCGGCCAGGGCGCGGCGGTGAAGAAGCGCGAGGATACCCACAAGATGGCGGAGGCGAACAAGGCGTTCGCGCACTACCGATGGTAACGGCGACGCGCGCGAGGGCTGAGGGCATGCCGGTGGCGACGAGAGAGGCGCTGCGGACCATTCGGAACATTGGCATCGTCGCCCACATCGACGCGGGCAAGACGACGACCACCGAGCGCATCCTGTTCTACACGGGCCGGGTCCACCGCCTGGGCGAGGTGGACGAGGGCTCGGCCACCATGGACTTCATGGTGCAGGAGCGCGAGCGCGGGATCACCATCACCTCGGCGGCCACCACGTGCTACTGGCGGGACCACCGCATCAACATCATCGACACCCCCGGGCACGTGGACTTCACCGTGGAGGTGGAACGGTCGCTGCGTGTCCTGGACGGGGCGGTGGTGGTGATCTCGGCGGTGGAAGGGGTCCAGCCCCAGTCCGAGACCGTGTGGCGACAGGCCGACCGGTACCGGGTGCCCCGCATCATCTACATCAACAAGATGGACCGGACCGGTGCCGACTTCCTGCGCACGGTGGCCATGGTGCGCGAGCGGCTGGGAGCCAACCCCGTGCCCGTGCAACTACCCATCGGGGCCGAGGACGGGTTCGAGGGGGTGGTGGACCTCATCCGCATGAAGTCCATCATCTACCTGGACGACCTCGGGACGCGTTCCGACGAGACCGACATCCCCGCGGCCCTGCGCGACCAGGTGGAGGCCATGCGCGAGCGGCTCCTGGAGGCGGCCGCCGACCTGGACGATGCCCTGGCCGCCAAGTACCTCGAGGGGCACGAGATCACCGAGGAGGAACTCCGGGCGACGCTGCGCCGGGGGACGATCGAGGCGCGCCTGGTGCCCGTGCTGTGCGGCAGTTCCTTCCGCAACAAGGGGGTCCAGCCGCTGCTGGATGCGGTGGTGGACTACCTGCCGTCGCCGCTGGACCTGCCGCCGGTCCGCGGGGTGGATCCCCGGACCGGGGAGACCGTCGAGCGCCCGGCCGATCCCGCGGGGCCCTTTGCGGCGCTGGCGTTCAAGATCGTCACCGATCCCTACGTGGGCAAGCTGACCTACTTCCGGGTGTACTCGGGCACCCTGCGGGCGGGGTCCTACGTCACCAACGCCAACAAGGGGCAGAAGGAGCGCGTCTCGCGGATCCTCCAGATGCACGCCAACCACCGCGAGGACATCGGGGAGGCCACCGCCGGCAACGTGGTGGCCGCCGTGGGCCTGCGGGTGACCCAGACCGGCGACACCCTGTGCGACGAGGCCGCGCCGATCGTGCTGGAGGCGATGCACTTCCCCGAGCCGGTCATCGCCGTGGCGGTGGAGCCCAAGACCAAGGCCGACGCCGACAAGCTGAGCACGGCGCTGGCGAAGCTGGCCGAGGAGGACCCCACCTTCCGCGTGCGCTTCGACCAGGAGACCGGGCAGACGATCATCGCGGGCATGGGCGAGCTGCACCTGGAGATCATCGTGGACCGGTTGCTGCGAGAGTTCAACGTCGGGGCCAATATCGGCCGGCCGCAGGTGGCCTACAAGGAGACGATCCGCCAGCGCGCCCGCGGCGAGGGTCGGTACGTCCGGCAGACGGGCGGCCGCGGGCAGTACGGCCATGTCGTCATCGAGCTGGAGCCGCTGCCGGCCGGCGGGGGCGTCGAAGTCGTGGACCGCATCACCGGCGGCGCCATTCCCCGGGAGTTCCTCCCGGCGGTGGAGGCCGGGGTGCGCGAGGCGGCCGAGAGCGGCGTGCTGGCCGGGTACCCGCTCATCGACATCCGGGTGACCGTGGTGGACGGGTCGTACCACGAGGTGGACTCCAGCGAGATGGCGTTCAAGATCGCCGGGTCCATGGCGCTGAAAGACGCGGCGGCACGCGCCCGGCCCGTGCTGCTGGAGCCGATCATGAAGGTCGAGGTGGTCACGCCCGAGGCGTACATGGGCGAGGTCATCGGCGACCTGAACGCGCGGCGGGGCCGGATCGAGGGGATGGAGGCGCAGGGGACCCTGCGGGTGATCAGGGCGCTCGTGCCGCTGGCCGAGATGTTCGGGTACGCCACGGCGTTGCGCTCGGTGAGCCAGGGCCGGGCGACCTACACCATGGAGCCGTCGCACTACGAGGAGGTCCCGCCCAGCATCGCCGAGGAGATCCGCGTGCGCGCGGGCGCCGGCGCGCGCGCCTAGGCAGGTCGTGGCCCAGCGGGTGACGGTACAGACCAGGTGAGGCGCAGGGAGGGAGCTGGCAGCGATGGCGAAGCCGAAGTTTGAGCGGACGAAGCCGCACGTGAACATTGGGACGATTGGGCACGTGGATCATGGGAAGACGACGCTGACGGCGGCGATCACGCATGCGATGGCGGCGGCGGGGCTGG
>JAVKHP010000001.1:2915905-3154138 GCA_031459855.1 Armatimonadota bacterium | reverse complement strand
TTTCGGAAGACGCTGGAGGAGGCGCTGGCGGGGGACAACATTGGGGTGCTGCTGCGGGGGGTGGAGAAGGACGAAGTGGAGCGGGGGATGGTGCTGGCGAAGCCGGGGACGATCAAGCCGCACACGGAGTTTGAGGCGGAGGTGTACGTGCTGACGAAGGAGGAGGGGGGGCGGCACACGCCGTTCTTCACGGGGTACCGGCCGCAGTTCTACTTTCGGACGACGGACGTGACGGGGGACATTGTGCTGCCCAGCGGGGTGGAGATGGTGATGCCGGGGGACAACGTGACGATGCGGGTGAAGCTGATCACGCCGGTGGCGCTGGAGGAGGGGCTGCGGTTTGCGATCCGGGAGGGAGGGCGCACCGTGGGCGCCGGCGTCGTCACCAAGGTGATCGACTAGCCATGGCGGTCGCGCAGAAGATCCGGATCAAGCTCAAGGCGTTCGACCACCGCGTGCTGGACCAGTCCGCGGAGAAGATCGTCACCGTCGTGCGCAAGTCCGGCGCGCGGGTGTCGGGTCCGGTGCCGCTGCCGACCAATCGGAACGTCTACTGCGTGATTCGCTCCCCCCATATCGATAAGGAGTCGATGGAGCACTTCGAGATCCGGACCCATCGGCGCCTGATCGATATCCTCGAGCCCACGCAGAAGACCGTGGACGAGCTGATGCACCTCGACCTCCCGGCCGGGGTGGACATCGAGATCAAGCTGTAGGGGTCAGGACCAATGGCGGCGATTCTCGGGCGGAAACTGGGTATGACCCGCGTGTTCGACGAGCAGGGCCGCAGCGTGGCGGTCACCGTCATCGAGGCGGGTCCCTGCGTGGTCGTGGACCAGTGCACCCCCGAACGCGACGGCTACGCAGCGGTGCGCGTGGCGTTCGAGCCCGTGCCCGAGCGCCGCGTGTCCAAGCCGCAGCGGGGCGTCTTCGCCCGGCGCAAGCTGCCGACTCACCGCATCATCCGGGAGCTGCCACCGCCCGCCCACCCGGTCGAGGTCGGCCAGACCATCACGGTGGCGGAGTTCCAGCCGGGCCAGCTGGTGAACGTGACGGGCACCAGCATCGGCCGCGGGTTTGCCGGGGCCATGAAGCGGCACGGCTTCGGCGGCCAGCGCGACTCCCACGGGGTGTCCCTGATGCACCGGGCCGTGGGCTCCATCGGATCGTCGAACGTGGCGCGGGTGTTTCCCGGCAAGCGCATGCCGGGACGCCACGGGCGGGCCCGGGTGACGGTGCGGCACCTGCGGGTCGTGCGGGTCGACCCCGCGCGCAACCTCCTGCTGGTGCGCGGCGCGGTGCCGGGCACCCGGGGGGCGCTGCTCGTGGTCCGGACAGCGTAGGAGGGCCTGCGATGGTCAAGGCGCCCGCAGTGGACGTCACCGGCACGCGCACCGGCGAGGTGGAGCTCCCCGCCGCGATCTTCGGGCTCCGACCGCATCGGCCGCTGCTGCACCAGGCGCTGGTGATCGAACACGGCAACGTCCGGCGGGGGACGCACGCCACGAAGACGCGCGGCGAGGTGCGCGGCGGTGGCCGCAAGCCCTGGCGGCAGAAGGGCACCGGCCGGGCCCGTCACGGCAGCCGGCGGTCGCCGCTGTGGACGGGCGGGGGGATCGTCTTCGGGCCGCGGCCGCGCGACTACCACCGGAAGCTCAACCGCCGCGAGCGCACCCTGGCGCTGTGCGCGGCCCTATCGGCACAGGCGCAGGCAGGCCGCGTCACGGTGGTGCAGGGGCCGCCCGAGGCGTCGGTGCAGCGGACGGCCCTGGCCGCGCGGCTGCTGCAGACCGCAGGCGCCGCCAGCGGCGCCGTGCTGATCACGGGCGCAGCCGACACCGGCCTGGCGCGGGCAGCCGCCAACCTGCGCGGGGTGCGGGTGGTGGCGGCCCGGCGGCTGACGATCCGCGCGCTGTTGCTCCCGAAGCCGATCCTGATCACGCAGGCGGCGCTGGCGGAGCTGCAGGAGGTGCTGGCGTCGTGAACCCCTGGGAGATCGTGCGGCGTCCGATCATGACCGAGAAGAGCCTCCGGGGCACGGAGGCCGGCAAGTACACCTTCGAGGTGGCGCCGGGCGCCACGAAGATCGCCGTCCGCCAGGCCGTGGAGGCCCTGTTTGCGGTCAAGGTGCGCAAGGTCAACATCATGAACCTCCGGGGGCGCACGCGGCGGCGGGGACGCCACGTCTACACCACCCCCGGCATGCGGAAGGCGATCGTCACGCTCGCCCCCGGCGCCAAGATCGATCTGGAGAGCCTGACGTAGGGCCCGGGAGGACGGCCATGGGCATCAAGACGTTCACTCCCACGACACCAGGCCGACGCTTCATGACGGTGGCCACGTTCGACGAGATCACCAAGCGGACCCCCGAGCGGTCGCTGGTGCAGCCGTTGAAGAAGTCCGCGGGGCGGAACAACCAGGGCCGGGTGACGGTCCGCCACCGGGGCGGTGGCCACAAGCGGCGGTACCGCGTGGTGGACTTCAAGCGCGACAAGGACGGCGTGGTGGGCCGCGTGGCGGCCATCGAGTACGACCCGAACCGCTCGGCGCGGCTGGCCCTGGTGCACTACGCCGACGGCGAGAAGCGGTACATCCTGGCGCCGGTGGGCCTCAAGGTGGGCGACGTGGTCACCTCGGGGCCCGACGCCGACATCCGGCCGGGGAACGCCCTGCCCCTGCGGGCCATTCCCGTGGGCACCGTGGTGCACAACGTGGAGCTGCAACCCAAGCGGGGCGGGCAGATCGTGCGCGCCGCGGGTGCCGGGGCGCAGATCATGGCCAAGGAGGGCGAGTACGCGCACCTGCGGCTGCCCTCGGGGGAAGTGCGACTCGTGCACCTCGACTGCCGCGCGACGGTGGGTCAGGTCGGCAACGTCGAGCACGAGGCCATCAAGCTCGGCAAGGCCGGGCGCAAGCGGTGGCTGGGCTGGCGGCCCACGGTGCGCGGTGTCGCCATGGACCCGGCCAGCCACCCGCACGGCGGCGGCGAGGGGCGGTCCCCGATCGGCATGCCCGGTCCGGTCAGCCCGTGGGGCAAGCCGACGCTGGGCGCCAAGACCCGCAAGCGCAAGCGCAGCGACGCGCTGATCGTGAAGCGACGTCGCTAGGCGGGGAGCGCAAGGGGGCGCGGAACACGTCATGGGACGCTCACGGAAGAAAGGGCCGTTCGTGGACGAGCACCTGCTGGAGAAGGTGCGGGCGCTGAATCGCGCGCGCGAGCGGCGCGTGATCAAGACATGGTCCCGGCGGTCGACGATCCTGCCGGAGTTCGTCGGGCACACCATCGCCGTGTACGACGGACGCAAGCACGTGCCGATCTACGTCACCGAGCAGATGGTCGGCCACAAGCTGGGTGAGTTCGCGCCGACGCGCACGTTCCGCGGGCACGGCGCCCACACCGAGCGGTCCACGGCGTTGAAGTAGGCGCGGGGAGGAGCGCGATGGAGGTCAAGGCAACTGCGCGCTACGTGCGCGTCTCGCCCCGGAAGGTCCGGCGGGTGCTGGCAGGCCTGCGGGGGCTGCCGGTGCGCGAGGCTGCGGCACGGCTGCAGGCCCTCCGGGGCCCCCTGCCCCGGACGGTGGGCAAGGTGCTGAAGTCGGCGGTGGCCAACGCCGAGAACACCTACGAGCTCGACCCCGACGACCTGGTGGTGGCGCGGGCGTACGCCGACCGCGGGCCGGCCATCAAGCGGCTGGTCCCGCGGGCGCGGGGGCGGGCGGACATCGCGGCGCGCCGGTCGAGCCACATCACCATCGTGGTCGGCGAGCGGGCGGCCCGCTGAGGCGGAGGGGAACACGTGGGCCAGAAGGTCAATCCCATCGGGCTGCGGGTCGGGATCATCCGCGACTGGGAGTCGCGCTGGTACGCCAAGGACATGGCGGCGCTCATCGCGGAGGACCAGCAGATCCGCACCCTGATCAAGCAGAAGCTCCACCGCGCGGGGATCTCGCGGGTCGAGATCGAGCGCGCCGCCAACCGTGTGCGGGTCATCATCCACTCGGCCCGGCCGGGGATCATCATCGGCCGCGGCGGGACGGGCATCGACGCCCTGAAGAAGGAGCTGGAGGCCGCCACGGGCCGCCAGATCCTGCTGTCGGTCAACGAGGTACGGCGCCCCGAGCTGGAGGCGCAGCTGGTGGCCGAGAACGTGGCCCAGCAGCTGGAGCGGCGCATCGCGTACCGGCGGGCGATGAAGCAGGCCGTGCAGCGTAGCCTGCGGGCGGGTGCCAAGGGCATCCGCATCGCCTGCAGCGGTCGACTCGCGGGCGCGGAGATCGCCCGCTACGAGTGGTACCGCGAGGGGCGCGTCCCCCTGCACACGCTGCGCGCCGACATCGATTTCGGCGTGGCCGAGGCGTTGACGACCTACGGGCGGATCGGGGTCAAGGTCTGGATCTACCGGGGCGACGTGCTGCCCGAGGGACGGCGCGAGGCCGAGGTGCGCCGCGCGCCGCGGCAGGAGGCTGCCGGGGCGCCGGCACCCGTGAGCGGGGCCGGGGGGCCGGTGGTCATTCCGACGCGCACGCCGGCGGTGACGGTCAGGAGGCAGGGCACGGATGTTGATGCCCAAGCGCACCAAGTATAGGAAGGCCCATCGGGGCACCATGGCCGGCAAGGCCTACGCCGGCTCGACGGTGGCCTTCGGGGAGTACGGCCTGCAGGCGCTGGCGCCGGGCTGGGTGACGAGCGCGCAGCTGGAGGCTGCGCGCCGCGTCATCACCCGGTACATCCGGCGGGGCGGCAAGCTGTGGATTCGGGTCTTCCCGGACAAGCCGGTCACCAAGAAGCCCGCGGAGACCCGGATGGGCGGCGGGAAGGGCAACCCCGAGTTCTGGGTGGCCGTCGTGCGCCCGGGCCGCATCCTGTTCGAGCTGGCCGGCGTGCCCGAGGACCAGGCGCGGGAAGCGATGGAGCTGGCGTCGCACAAGCTGCCCATCGATACGAAGTTCGTGCGACGGGTGGAGGCCTGAGGGATGAAGGCGCGGGCGCTGCGGGAGCTGTCGGTGGCCGAGCTGCGCAAGCGGCTCGAGGACACCCAGCGGGAGCTGTTCGCGCTGCGCGTCAAGATCTCGCAGCAGCGCAACACCGGGCGGATCCGGGAACTGCGCCGGGAGGTGGCGCGGCTTCGGACCGTGCTGCACGAACGCGGCGAGCGGACCTGACGGTGCCGACCGGGCGGAGGCGAGGCATGACGGCGCGTGGCAGACGGAAGACGCACCTGGGCGTGGTGACCAGCGACAAGATGCAGAAGACCGTGGTGGTGGAGCTGGAGACCGTCACCCGGCATCCGCTCTACAAGAAGACGATCCGGCGGACCCGGCGGGTGAAGGCCCACGACGAGGGCCAGGTGGCCCGGGTGGGCGACCTGGTGCGGATCATGGAGACCCGGCCGCTGTCCCGGGAGAAGCGCTGGCGGGTCGTCGAGGTCGTGCGCCGGGCCCAGGGGTAGGAGGACGACATGATCCAGCAGCAGACCCGTCTCAAGGTGGCGGACAACACCGGCGCCCGGGAACTGCTGTGCATTCGGGTGCTCGGCGGCTCCCACCGCCGGTACGGCACGGTGGGTGACGTCATCGTGGCGTCGGTGAAACAGGCGATTCCCAACAGCCCGATCAAGAAGGGCGAGGTGGTGCGCGCGGTGATCGTGCGCACCCGCAAGGAGCTGCGGCGTCCGGATGGGTCGTACATCCGGTTCGACGACAACGCCGCCGTCCTGCTCTCGGACGCGCAGAACCCCCGCGGGACCCGGATCTTCGGCCCGGTGGCGCGGGAGCTGCGCGAGAAGCACTTCATGAAGATCGTGTCACTGGCCCCCGAGGTCCTGTAGGGGGCGGGAGGGGACGCGCATGGTTGGCCAGGGGCGCCCGCGGCTGCACCTCCGGAAGGGCGACATGGTGGAGGTCCTGGCGGGCAAGTACCGCGGCAAGCGGGGCAGGGTCCTCCGGGTGCTCCCCGACCGGTGGGCTGCCATCGTGGAGGGTGTGAACGTCGTCAAGCGCCACGTGAAGCCCAACCGGAAGGTGCCCCAGGGCGGGATCGTCGAGAAGGAGGCGCCGCTGCCCGTGGCGCGGCTGATGGTGGTGTGTGCCCGATGCGGGGAGGCGAGCCGCATGGGCCGCCGCGTGCTCGGCGACGGCAGCCGGGTGCGCTACTGCAAGCGCTGCGGGGAGCAACTCGACACGTAGGGCGAGGCGAGGAGCGCGATGGCAGCGAGGCTCAAGGAGCGGTACCGGACCGAGGTGGTGCCGCACCTGCGTGCGCGGTTCCAGTACCGCAACGTCATGCAGGTGCCGAAGGTCGAGAAGGTCGTGATCAACATGCGCGTGGGCGCCGCAGTCCAGGACCCCCGGCAGATCGACAAGGCCGTGGAGGAACTGACGGCGATCGCCGGCCAGCGGCCGGTGGTCACCCGGGCGCGCCGGTCGATCGCGGCGTTCAAACTGCGGCAGGGCATGCCCATCGGCGCCAAGGTCACGTTGCGGGGCGACCGGATGTACGACTTCCTCGACAAGCTGTTCTCGATCGCGTTGCCCCGCATCAAGGACTTCAAGGGCGTCTCCGAACGTGCCTTCGATGGCCGCGGGAACCTGAACCTGGGGATCAGGGAGCAGCTGATCTTCCCGGAGATCGACTACGACAAGGTCGACAAGATCCGGGGCATGGACATCACCGTGGTGACCACGGCCCAGACCGACGAGGAGGCCCGGGAGCTGTTGCGCCTGCTGGGGCTGCCGCTGCGCGAGGCGGGGAGCGGCCCCGATGGGGAGAAGGGAGCCTGACGTGCCCAAGAAAGCGATGCTCGAGAAGTGGAAGCGCGATCCCAAGTTCCCGGTGCGGCGGTACACCCGCTGCCTGCGGTGCGGACGCCCCCGCGCGGTCTTTCGCCGGTTCGGGCTGTGCCGCATCTGCCTGCGGCAGCTGGCGTACCGGGGCGAGATCCCCGGCATGGTGAAGGCGAGCTGGTAGGAGGGCGCCCGTGGGTGGTGTGGTGACCGACACGATTGCCGACATGCTGACGCGGCTGCGCAACGCCAACGCGGCACGGCACGACCACGTCGTCGTGCCGGCGAGCCGGATGAAGGTGGAGATCGCGCGGATTCTGAAGGCCGAGGGGTTCATCGCCGACTTCCAGGTGATCGACCGTCCGCCGCAGCCGCAGCTGCGGCTGCAGCTGCGCTACGGGCCGCGCCGCGAGCAGGTGCTCACCGGGGTACGACGGGTCAGCCGGCCGGGACTCCGGGTCTACGCCAAGCGCCACGAGGTCCCGGCCGTGCGCCGGGGGCTGGGGATCGCGATCCTGTCCACGTCCCAGGGCGTGATGACCGACCGTGAGGCACGGCGCCGCGGCGTCGGCGGCGAGGTCATCTGCTACGTGTGGTAGGAGGAACGGAGATGTCGCGCATCGGCCGTCTGCCCATCGCGGTGCCCCAGGGCGTGACCGTGACGGTCTCGGGGCGCACCGTGGCCGTCACGGGCCCCAAGGGGACGCTGACCCGTCAGGTGCACCCGGAGATGCGCGTGGCCGTGGCGGACCAGCAGGTCACGGTGGCGCGCCCGAGCGACCACCGGCAGCACCGTGCGCTCCACGGGCTCACCCGCGCGTTGATCGCCAACATGGTCAAGGGCGTGGTGGAGGGCTATCGCGTCGAGCTGGAGATCGTCGGGGTGGGCTACCGGGCCGCCAAGCACGGGCGGGCCGTGACGCTCCAGGTGGGGTTTTCGCATCCGGTGGAGTTCACGCCGCCGCCGGGCGTGGAGGTCGACGTCCCCCAGCCCACCCGCCTGGTGGTCACGGGCGCCGACAAGGAGCTGGTCGGCCAGGTAGCGGCCCGGCTCCGGGCGATTCGTCCCCCCGACCCCTACAAAGGGAAGGGCATTCGCTACGCCGGGGAGCGGCTGCGGCTCAAGCCCGGGAAGGCCGGCCGCGCCGTGGGCAAGGCCTAGCGGATGCGCCCAGGAGAGGACCGTCATGTTGATCCGTGCTGACCGCAATGCGCTGCGCAAGCGTCGTCACCTGCGCATTCGGGCGCGGGTGCGCGGCACGCCGGCGCGGCCGCGCCTGTCGGTGTTTCGGAGCCTCAAGCAGATCTACGCGCAGCTCATCGACGATACCACCGGCCGGACCCTGGTGGCCGCGTCCACCCTGGATCCCGAGGTGCGGGGGCTCGTGGCCGGCAAGACGAAGACCGAGGCGGCGGTGGCCGTCGGCCAGGTGCTGGCGCAGCGGGCGCTGGCCCGGGGCATTCAGCGCGTGGTGTTCGACCGGGGCGGGTACAAGTTCCACGGTCGGGTGAAGGCCCTGGCTGATGGTGCCCGGGCTGCGGGCCTGCAGTTCTGAGCGAGACGGGAGGAGACGCGTGTCGCAGCGGATCGATCCATCGACGGTGAACCTCTCGTTCGAGAAGGCGGTCTTCATCAATCGGGTCGCGAAGGTGACCAAGGGGGCCAAGCGGTTCAACTTCAGCGCCCTGGTGGTGATCGGCGACGAGAACGGCCATGTGGGCGTGGGTCTGGGCAAGGCGGCCGAGGTGCCCGATGCCATTCGCAAGGGGGTCGAGGACGCCAAGAAGCACCTGATGCACGTTCGGCGTCTGGGGACCACCATTCCCCACGAGGTGGTGGGGGAGTTCGGAGCGTCCTCGGTGCTGTTGAAGCCGGCGGCGCCGGGAACCGGCGTGATCGCGGCGGGGGCGGTGCGCGCCATCCTCGAGGCTGCCGGCATCAAGGACATCCTGACGAAGGTGCTGGGGTCGACCAACCCCATCAACGTCGCCCGCGCGACCCTCGACGGCCTGGAGCAGCTGCGGCTGCCAGAGGAGGTCGGGCGCTTGCGGGGCCGGCCGGTGGAGCTGGCCGTCCGCCGGGGGTAACCGGGGGTGTCCGGACCGGAGGGCCCGGAGGAGTGGGGACGATGGACATCACAACGCTGAAGCCAGCGCAGGGCGCACGGCG
The DNA here is from genome assembly GCA_031459855.1 of Armatimonadota bacterium. Taxonomy (NCBI): domain Bacteria; kingdom Bacillati; phylum Candidatus Sysuimicrobiota; class Candidatus Sysuimicrobiia; order Candidatus Sysuimicrobiales; family Candidatus Humicultoraceae; genus Candidatus Fervidifonticultor; species Candidatus Fervidifonticultor primus. Next base: position 3,145,185 of record JAVKHP010000001.1, on the reverse strand, counting down.
CCGTCGACGCCGCGTCGGCCGGGGGCTCGGCTCCGGCCGCGGCGCCTATGCCGGGCGCGGGCGCAAGGGGCAGAAGGCCCGCGCGGGGCGTGGTCCCCGCCCGGGCTTCGAAGGCGGCCAGACGCCGCTGGTCAAGCGGCTGCCGTTTCGCCGCGGCGTGCGGGGTGCCGGGAGCAACATGACGGGCGGGAAGCCGCGCCCGCCCGTGCACGAGGTGGGCCTCGGCGACCTCAACCGGTTTCCCGCGGGCACCGAGGTGACCCCTGAGGTGCTGCGAGGGGCCGGGCTCGTCGGCCGGGGACCGGTGAAGATCCTGGCCACCGGGCGGCTCCTGCACCCGCTCACGGTGCGGGTGCACGCGGTCTCTGCCGGCGCCCGCCAGGCGATCGAGGCCGCTGGCGGCCGCGTGGAGCTCGTGCGGCGATGATGCAGGTGCGCTCGCTCTCCAATCCGCTGCGCATCCCGGACCTGCGCCGCCGCCTGCTGTTCACGGCGGTGATGCTGGCGCTGTACCGGTTGGGTGCCCACCTCCCGGTGCCCGGGGTCAACGTGGCCGCCATCGAGAGCCTGTTCCGCCAGCGCGGCAGTCTGTTCAGCTTCCTCGACCTGTTCGTGGGCGGCGCGCTGTCGAACTTCGCCATCTTCGCGCTGGGCGTCTTCCCCTACATCACGGCGTCCATCATCTTCAGCCTCCTCCAGGTGGTGTTCCCCCGGCTCAAGGAGATGGCCACCGAGGAGGGCGAGGCGGGCCGCCGGCAGCTCGGCATGTACACGCGGTACCTGACCGTCGTGCTCGCCGTGATCCAGGGCATCGGCCAGATCTACCTGATCCAGAGCCAGGGCGCGATCCCCGAGGCCCGGCCGCTGGTCCTGGCCACGATCCTCGTCACCCTCGTGGCCGGCACGATGCTGCTCACCTGGATGGGCGAGATCATGACCGAGTACGGCGTGGGCAACGGCGTCTCCCTCATCATCTTCGGCGGCATCGTCGCCCGGCTGCCCGCGCAGACGGCGCAGACGCTCACCCTGGTCCGGGCCGGCGAGGTCGCGTGGTACCAGTTCGTCCTGGACGTCCTGGTGATCCTGGCCAGCATCGTGGCCGTGGTGCTGATCACCTCGGCCGTGCGGAAGATCCCGGTGCAGTACGCCAAGCGGGTGGTCGGCCGCCGGGTGTACGGCGGCCAGTCCACCCACCTGCCGATGCGCCTCATTCAGGCCGGCGTCATCCCCATCATCTTCGCGGTGTCGGTGCTGCAGTTCCCCGGCACCATCGCCCAGTTCTCCCGGTGGGAGTGGCTGCGGGCCAACAGCCAGAAGATCCTCCCGGGCCAGCCGCTGGGCGACCTGTTGTACTTCGTGCTGATCATCGTGTTCACGTACTTCTACACCGCGGTCTCGTTCGACCCCAACGACGTGGCCAACAACATCAAGAAGTACGGCGGGTTCATCCCGGGCATCCGGCCGGGCCGCCCGACCAGCGACTACCTGGCACGGGTGACCGAGCGTCTGACCTTCGTGGGGGCCCTGGTGCTGGCGCTCATCGCCATCCTGCCCGTCTACCTGGCCCGGGGCACCGGCGTCCTCACCCTGTACCTGGCGGGCACGTCGCTGCTGATCGTGGTGGGTGTGGCCCTCGAGACGATGAAGCAGCTCGAAGCCTACGTGCTGATGCGCCACTACGAAGGGTTCATGAAGTGACCCGCCGATGCGCCTGATCTTCCTGGGTCCGCCCGGTGCCGGGAAGGGCACCCAGGCACGGCTGCTGCACGAACGGGAGGGGTGGCCGCAGATCTCCACCGGCGACATGTTGCGGGCGGCCATCGCGGCGGGGTCCGCGCTGGGTCGGGAGGCAGCGCAGTACGTGCAACGCGGCGAGCTGGTGCCCGATGCGGTGATGATCGGCCTGGTGGCCGAGCGCCTGCAGCAGCCCGATGCCGCCGCCGGGTTCGTCCTGGACGGCTTCCCCCGGACGCTGGCGCAGGCCGAGGCCCTGGAGGCGGTGCTGACCGGGCTGGGGCGCACCCTCGACCGGGCGGTCTACTTCCGGGCCAGCGAGGAGACGTTGATCCGGCGGCTCTCGGGCCGCCGGGTCTGCCAGGCCGCCGGCCACATCTACAACGTCTACTCGAGTCCCCCGCGGGTGCCGGGCCGGTGCGACGTAGACGGCAGTGTCCTGCTCCAGCGGGAGGACGACGCCCCCGCCACCGTCCGGCGGCGGCTCGAGGTCTACCGGGAACAGACGGAGCCCCTGCTGGCGTTCTACCGGGCCCGCGGCCTGTACGCCGAACTGGCCGCCGACGACGACATCGAGACCACCTACCGGCGCCTGCTGGCGCTGTTGGGTCTCCGGGTACGGCCGTGAAGGCGTCCCGGACCATCGTGCTCAAGACGCCGGACCAGATCGCGCGGATGCGCGAGGCGGGGCGACTGGCGGCCCGGGCGCTGCGGGCGGTGGCCGCGGCCGTGGCGCCGGGCGTGACCACCGGGGAGCTCGACCGGATCGCGGAGGCCTTCATCCGCGGTGCGGGCGGGGTGCCGTCGTTCAAGGACTACCGGGGGTTTCCGGCGAGCATCTGCACCTCGGTCAACGACGAGGTGGTGCACGGGATCCCCGGTCCGCGCGTGCTCCGGGAAGGGGAGATCGTCTCGATCGACCTGGGCGTCTACCTGCACGGCTTTCACGCCGACGTCGCCCGCACCCTCCCCGTCGGCCAGGTGGCTCCCCACGTCCGCCGCCTGATCGACACGGCGGAGCAGGCGCTGGCTCGCGGCATCGCCCAGGTCCGCCCGGGCGCGACGATCGGCGACGTGGGGTGGGCCATCCAGACGGTCATCGAGGCGGCCGGGTGCGCGGCGGTCCGCGAGTTCGCCGGCCATGGGATCGGACGGCACCTGCACGAGGAGCCGCAGGTGCCCAACGTCGGCCGCCCCGGGACCGGGCCGCGCCTGGTGGTGGGCATGACCCTGGCCATCGAGCCCATGGTGACCCTGGGCAGTCCCGACGTGAGCATCGACGCCGACGGCTGGACCGTGCGCACCCGCGACGGCTCTCTGGCCGCCCACGCGGAGCACACCGTGGCGGTGACGCGGGAGGGTGCCGAGATCCTGACGCTGGATCCGGACGCTGGACGCGATGGCACCGGCGCCATATACTAGTCGATTGTGGGTAGCGTGGGGAAGCCTGCGGCAGGAGACCTCGTTGGGATGGTGGTGACCTCGCGCGCCGGCCGCGACGCCGGCGACCGGTACGTGGTGATCGCGGCGGCGGGCAACGACATGGTGCTGGTGGCCGATGGGCGGAAGCGCACCTGGGCCCGGCCCAAGCGCAAGAACGTCAAGCACCTGGTGGTGCACGGGCCGGCGGTCCCGCTGGCGGACCGGCTGCGGGCGGGCGCGCCGGCCACCGACGAGGAGTTGCGGCAGGCGCTGGCGACCCCACAGGAGGGGGCATGACCAAGCAGGACGCGATCGAGGTCGAGGGCACGGTCACCGAGGTGCTGCCCAATGCCATGTTCCGGGTGCAGCTGGCCAGCGGGCACAAGGTGCTGGCGCACATCTCGGGCAAGATGCGCATCCACTTCATCCGCATCCTGCCCGGCGACCGCGTGAAGGTGGAGCTCTCGCCGTACGATCCGACCCGGGGACGGATCACGTACCGGTATCGCTAGGAGGGGATGGCGGTGCGACGCCGATCCCCCAGACGTGGCGCGTGCCCCGGCGGTGGAGGCGGGGGCGGGAGGCGCAGGAGGCGTGGGCCATGAAGGTGCGCGCATCGGTACGGCGCATGTGCGAGAAGTGCAAGATCGTCAAGCGGGGACGACGGGTGCTCGTGATCTGCGAGAACCCCAAGCACAAGCAGAAGCAGGGATAGGAGGCCACCATGGCACGGATCGCAGGTGTCGACCTGCCACGTGACAAGCGCATCGAGGCGGCGCTGCCCTACATCTACGGCATCGGCCCCAGCCGGGCGCGGGCCATCTGCCAGGCGACGGGGATCAACCCCGACACCCGGGTGCGCAACCTCGCCGAGGACGAGGTGACGCGCCTGCGGGAGTACATCGAGCGCCACTACAAGGTCGAGGGCGACCTGCGCCGCGAGGTGGCCATGAACATCCGGCGTCTGATCGAGATCGGGTGCTACCGAGGCCTGCGGCACAAGCGCGGCCTGCCGGTCCGGGGCCAGCGGACACGGACCAACGCCCGGACCCGCAAGGGGCCCCGGAAGACCGTCGGCGTGCGGCGGAAGGCCGCGGCGCCGGCGCCCAAGGCGTAGCCGGGGGGCGGCCATGGCGACCAAGGGCGGGAAGACGCGGCGGCGTGAGCGCAAGAACGTGCCGGCGGGCGTGGCCCACATTCGCTCGAGCTTCAACAACACCATCGTGACCATCACCGACCCGCGCGGGAACGTGGTGGCGTGGGCCAGCGCCGGCACCGTGGGCTTCAAGGGGTCCCGCAAGGGCACGCCGTTCGCGGCGAGCCTGGCGGCGGAGGCGGCAGCACGCAAGGCGATGGAGCACGGGGTGCGCCAGATCGAGGTGCTGGTGCGGGGGCCCGGGGCCGGGCGGGAGGCGGCGATCCGGTCGCTGCAAGCCGCCGGGCTCGAGGTGAGCCTCATCCGGGACGTGACGCCCGTGCCGCACAACGGGTGCCGGCCGCCGAAGCGGCGACGGGTGTAGGAGCGAGGAGGCACGCATGGGACGGTACACGGGCTCGGTCTGTCGGCTCTGCCGGCGCGAGGGCATGAAGCTCTACCTCAAGGGCGAGAAGTGTTACACGGAGAAGTGCCCGGTGCACAAGCGCCCCCAGCCGCCCGGGATGCACGGCGTGTCACGCCGGAAGCTCAGCGAGTTCGGCGTCCGTCTGCGCGAGAAGCAGAAGCTGCGCCGGATCTACGGGCTGCTGGAGACGCAGTTTAAGAACTACTTCGAGCGTGCCGCCAAGGCCAAGGGCGTCACCGGGACCCGGTTGCTGCAGCTGCTGGAGACGCGCCTGGACAACGTCGTCTACCGCCTGGGCTTCGCGGCGTCCCGGAAGGAAGCGCGGCAGCTGGTCGTCCACGGCCACATCGCCGTGGACGGGCGTCGGGTGACGATCCCGTCGTACCAGCTGCGGCCCGGCCAGGTGGTGGGGCCCAGCGCGCCGGCGGCCATGCCCCCGCGCATGAAGGAGCTGGCGTCCCTGCCCGGTCGCCGACCGCCGTCGTGGCTGGAGTTCGATCCCGCGCGCCTGACGGGGCGCGTGCTGGCCCTGCCGGCCCGGGAAGAGATCGACGTGCCGGTGCAGGAGCAGTTGATCGTGGAGTACTACTCGCGCTGACCGTCGCCCGCACCGCTGCGGCGCGCCCGCTGGCGCCCCGCGGCGCACGGACGGGCGGCTGCTGGTGGGTCGGGTGGCCGATCGGGAGGTCTGGAGATCATGAGTGTGGGTACGCTGTGGGAGGCACCGACCCCCAAGGTCGAGTACGCCGAGCTCTCGGATACCTACGGGAAGTTCGTGGTGGAACCGCTCGACCGGGGGTTCGGCGTGACGGTGGGCAACGCGTTGCGCCGCGTGCTCCTGTCGTCCATCTCGGGCGCGGCGGTCACGTCGGTCAAGATCGACGGGGTGCTGCACGAGTTCTCCACCATTCCGGGCGTGGTCGAGGACGTGACGCAGATCATCCTCAACCTGAAGGAGCTCACGCTGCGGCTGTACACCGACAAGCCCAAGCTCCTGCGCCTCGACGTGCACGGCAAGCGGGACGTCACGGCAGCGGACATCCAGCCCGATCCCGAGGTGGAGATCGTCAATCCCGGGCTGCACCTGGCGACGCTGGACCGCCGGGACGCCCGGCTGGCCATGGAGATCGTGGTGGAGCGGGGCAAGGGCTACGTCCCCGCCGAGCGCCATCGCCGGAGCGAGCACGTCATCGGCGTCATCCCCGTGGACTCCATCTTCTCGCCGGTCCGCAAGGTGAACTACGTGGTGGAGGACACGCGGGTGGGGCACGCCACCGACCTGGACCGCCTGGTGCTCGAGATCTGGACCGATGGGTCGGTGCGGCCCGAGGAAGCGCTGCAGGAGGCGAGCCGGATCCTCATCGACCACTTCCGGCTGTTCGCCGCCATCGCCGACGAGACCGGCGCCGGCGCGCCCTTCGGGGGCCCCGAGGATCCCGAGCGGGCCCGGCTGCTGGCCATGCCCATCGAGGAGCTCGACCTGTCGGTGCGCCCCTACAACTGCCTCAAGCGCGCCGGCATCCACACGGTGGGCGACCTGGTGAAGAAGACCGAGGACGAGATCGTGGCGGTCAAGAACTTCGGGCGCAAGTCGCTGGACGAGGTCAAGGAGAAGCTGGCGGCGCACGGTCTGAGCCTGCGCCAGCCGGAGCAGCCGTAGGGGGCGACGGGCGATGGGGTTGGGAGCCAAACGGCGCAAGCTGGGGCGCGATACCGGGGAGCGTCGGGCGCTGTTCCGGGACCTGGTGGGCGGGTTGATCCTGCACGAGCGGATCCGCACCACCGACGCCCGCGCCAAGGAGACCAAGAAGATCGCCGATAGCCTGATCGCCACGGCCCTGGCCAACGACGTGCACGCCCGGCGCCAGGTCCGGCGCTTCCTCACCGACCCCAAGGTCCTCAAGCGGCTGTTTCGCGAGATCGTGCCCCGCTATCAGGCCGGTCGCGGCGGGTATACGCGGGTGGTCAAGCTGGGGCCCCGGCGGGGCGACGGCGCGGAGATGGCGCTGGTCGAGCTCGTGAAGTAGCCCCGCGCGTGGGCGAGCTGCTGCTCGAGGCCACCGACCTCCGGTACGTCTACCATCCCGAGACCCCCCAGGCCGTCGTCGCCCTCGACGGCCTGTCGTGCGTGATTCGCCGGGGCGAGTACGTGGGCATCGTGGGCGGCAACGGCTCCGGCAAGTCAACCCTGGCGAAGCACTTCAACGCCCTCCTGGTGCCGACCGCGGGCGTGGTGCGGGTGAGCGGGCTGGACACGCGGGACCGCCACGCTGTCCCGGCCATTCGCCGCCGTGTGGGCATGGTCTTCCAGAACCCCGACAACCAGCTCGTGGCGACGGTGGTCGAGGAAGACGTGGCCTTCGGCCCGGAGAACCTGGGCCTCCCGCCCGCGGAGATCCGCCGTCGCGTGGAGTGGGCCCTGGAGGCCGTGGGCATGACAGCCTACCGCCGGCACGCGCCCCATGCGCTGTCGGGCGGCCAGAAGCAGCGCGTGGCGCTGGCCGGCGTGCTGGCCATGCGGCCGGAGTGCCTGGTACTCGACGAGCCGACCACCATGCTGGACCCGGAGGGACGTGCGGAGGTCCTGCGCGTGGTCCGGGCCCTGCATCGCGAGCACGGCCTCACGGTGGTGATGATCTCCCACGCGCTTGAGGACCTGGCCGACGCCGACCGGATCCTGGTCCTCGAGGCCGGACGCATCATGGAGGACGGTCCCCCGGCGGAGGTCTTCGACCGCCTGGCCGAGCGCGGACGGCCCGGGCTGGCGGCGCCGCCCGTGGCCCAGCTGGCGGCCTGGTTGCGCGCCGATGGGCTGCCCGTGCCGCCGGGGATCCACACCGAGGATCGGCTGGTCGCCGCGCTGGCCGCGTTGTCCCCCCACCGGCCCCCGCGCGATGGCTGAGCCACTCGTCGCCTGCGAGGAGGTCCACTACACCTACCTACGCGGCACGCCCATGGAGGCTCCGGCGCTACGGGGCGTGTCCCTGCAGATCGCCCGGGGAGAGTTCGTCGCCATCCTGGGCCCCACCGGCTCGGGCAAGTCCACGTTGATCCAGCATTTCAACGGCCTGTTGCGGCCGACCGCGGGACGCGTGCTCGTGGCCGGCCAGGACCTCTGGGCGCCGCGGGCCGATCGCCGTGCCGCGCGGCGCCTGGTCGGGCTCGTGTTCCAGTTTCCGGAGTACCAGCTCTTCGAAGAGACCGTGGCGCGGGACGTGGCGTTCGGCCCGCGCAACCTCGGGTGGACGCCCGCGGCGGTCGCCGAGGCCGTCGAGGAGGCGCTCGGCCTGGTTGGGCTTCCCCCCGAGCGGTTCGCGGATCGCTCGCCGTTTGCGCTGTCTGGCGGCGAGATGCGGCGGGTGGCGCTGGCCGGCGTCCTGGCCATGCGGCCCGCAGTGCTGGTCCTCGACGAGCCGACGGCGGGCCTCGACGGCCAGGGGCGAGGGGAGATCCGCCGGATCCTGCGCGACCTCCACCGCCGGGGGCAGACCGTGGTGCTGGTCACCCACCACATGGACGACGTCGCGGAGCTCGCGCAGCGGGTGGTGGTGTTGCGCGACGGCACGGTCGCGCTCGCGGGCTCCGTGGGCGACGTCTTTGCCCGCGAGGAGGAGGTGCGGCGGCTGGGGCTCGACCTGCCGGTGGCCGCGCGGCTGACCCGCCGCCTGCGGGCCCTCGGCGTGCCGGTGGCCGAGGCCCTGACGCTGCCCGACGCCCGGCGCGCCATCGGGCGTGCGCTGGGAGGAGCGAGCCGTGGAGATCCGTAGCGCGGTGCCGCTGGGGCAGTACGTGCCGGGGGACTCCGCACTCCACCGGCTGGACCCGCGCACCAAGATCCTGGCCGTGGGGGTCATGTCGGTGGCGCTGTTCCTGACAGGATCGTTCGCGGCGTTGGGTGCGGTGGCCCTGGCGCTGGGCGGGCTGCTGGTGGTGGGGCGGATCCCCCTGGGCTTCGCCACACGGGGGCTGCGGCCACTGGCGGCGCTCCTGGCGCTGGCCGTCGTGCTCAACGCGTTCTTTACCGGCGGTGAGGAGGCGACGCCGGTGGTCACCCTGGGCCCGCTGGTGGCTACGGCCGAGGGCCTGCGCGCCGGCGCCCTGGCCGCCGGCCGCCTGCTGCTCGTGGTCGCGCTGGCGTCCCTGTTGACCTTCACCACGTCCTCGGTGGAGCTGGCCGACGGCATCGCGTGGCTGGTAGGTCCGCTGCGACGGGTCGGCGTGCCCGGACACGAGCTGGCCATGATGACCACGATCGCCCTGCGCTTCGTCCCCACGTTGCTGGAGGAGACCGAGCGGATCCTCAAAGCGCAGATGGCCCGCGGCGCCGAGTTCGGCCAGGGCCCGCTGCTACGCCGCGCGCAGGCCCTGGTGCCCGTGGTGGTCCCGCTCCTGCACTCCGCGTTCCGCCGCTCGGAGGAACTGGCGCTGGCCATGGAAGCGCGGTGTTACACGGCGGGGGCTCCGCGGACGCGTATGCGCGAACTGCGCTGGCGCCCGGCCGACGCCGTGGCCGCCGCGCTGGTGGTCGCTGGGGCGGTGCTGTTGGTGCGCTTCAGGTAGGCCCCATGCGCACGTTGCGCCTGGTCGTGGAGTACGACGGCACCAACTACGCCGGCTGGCAGCGACAGCCTGCTGCGCCCACGGTGCAGGCCGTGCTCGAGGGCGCGGCCAGCCGCCTCTTCAACGCGCCGACGCGGGTCGTGGGAGCCGGACGCACCGACGCCGGCGTCCACGCCCTGGGCCAGGTGGCCCACCTGGTGACCGCGAGCCGGTTGTCCACCGAGCGCATCCGGGCCGGGCTGAACGCCCTGCTTCCGCCCGACGTCGTCGTGCGCGCCGTCGACGACGCACCGCCAGGGTTCCACGCCCGGCGCGACGCCCGGTGGCGCGCCTACGGCTACCTGGTGCTGGCCCGGCCGCTCCCCTCGGCGCTGCTGCGACGCTACGCGTACCACGTGCCGGAGCCGCTCGACCTGGAGGCCATGCAGGCGGCCGCCGCCGCGCTGGTCGGCCGCCACGACTTCGCGGCCTTTCGCGTCGCCGGCACGACCACCAGGACCACCGAGTGCACCCTGACCGAGGCCACGGTGACCCGCCGGGGGACGTTCGTGGTGATCACGGTCGTCGCCGACCGGTTTCTCCGGCAGATGGTGCGGCGCATCGTCGCGACCCTCCTGCAGGTCGGGCGCGGCATGCTGCCGGCCGGTGCCGTGGGCACGCTGCTGGCCGCAGGCGATCCAGCTCGCGTACCACCGGCCGCACCGCCCGGCGGGCTGTACCTGCTGGGGGTGTCCTACCAGCCGGCGCCGCCCGGCGCGGGGGCGCGTCGCGTACCGCCCGACGGCGCGTCACGACGTGGTGGGGCGATGCTATAATCGTCCCGCGGGCCCGTAGCTCAAGTGGTAGAGCAGCGCCCTCATAAGGCGCAGGTTCCTGGATCGAAGCCAGGCGGGCCCACCACTGGCGCGTGGCCGTCCCGAAGGATCCGGGGCGCCTCCGAGGCTGGTGTACGGGAGGTGAGCGACGTGGACGAGCGGGAGCGCACCGGGGTCTTTCGGGGCGGCGTCACGCGGCGCAACACCCAGGAGGTCCTGCTCTACGTCTACCGGGCGCTGGAGGAGCGCGGGTACAATCCGGTCGAGCAGATCGTCGGGTACCTCCTGTCGGGCGATCCGACCTACATCACGAGCCATGGCGACGCGCGCAAGGTGATCCGGCAGGTCGACCGGCTGGCCCTGCTGGAGGAGCTAGTCCAGGCCTACGTGGATCACCGGTTGCGCGCGCCCACACCGTAGCAGCCACCGTCACGCGCGGCAGGGGGAATCGAGTGGACAAACTGGTGATCACCGGCGGCCGCCGGCTGCGCGGGACGGTGCGGGTCGCAGGTGGCAAGAACAGCTCGCTGGCCGTGCTGGCGGCGGCCGCCCTGGCCGCCGACGTCTCCACCCTCGAGAACGTGCCCTACTGCCGTGACGTCCTGACGCTGATCGAGATCCTGGAAGCCCTGGGGGCGCGCATCACCTTCCGCAGCGGCCGGCTCACCATCGACGCGCGCACGTTGACCACCCACGTGGCGCCCTACGAACTCTGTCGCAGCATGCGCGCCTCGTTCTACATGGCGGGCGTGCTGCTGGGGCGGCTGGCGCGGGCCCAGGTGCCGCTGCCGGGCGGGTGTTCCATTGGGGCGCGACCGGTGGACTTCCACATGCGGGGCTTCGCGGCCCTGGGCGCGCGTGTCACCACCGAGCATGGGTACATGAAGGCTACGGCCCGGCGGCTCAAGGGGACGGCGTTCTACGTGCCGCGGAGCAGCGTGGGGACGACGATCAACCTCATGATGGCCGCCAGCACCGCCCGCGGCACTACCGTGCTGCAGAACGCCGCGCGCGAACCCGAGGTCGTCGACACCGCGGTCTTCCTGAACCTGATGGGGGCGCGGATCAAGGGCGCCGGCACCCACGCGATCACCATCGAGGGGGTCAAGGCGCTGCACGGCGCCACCTACACGATCATCCCCGATCGGCTGGAAGCCGGCACCTACCTGCTGGCGGGCGCGGCCACCGGCGGCGACGTGCTCGTCGAGGGGATGATCCCGGAACACGTCACCGCCCTGCTCACCAAGCTGGAGGAGGCGGGGGTCGAGGTGGCGGTCACCGCCGAGGGCGTGCGGGTGCGCGGCTCCGACGAGCTCCGGCCGGTGGATGTCGACACCGCGCCCTACCCGGGGTTCGCCACCGACCTCCACCCCCAGATGGTGGCGGTGCTCACCCAGGCCCGGGGCACCTCGACGGTGCGGGAGCGGATCTTCGAAGCCCGCTTCGCCTACACCGACGAACTGCGCCGCATGGGCGCCGACATCCGGGTGGAGGGAGAGAACGTCCACGTGACCGGCCCGACGCGACTCTCGGGCGCGCCCGTAGAGGCGCCCGACATCCGGGGCGGTGCCGCGGTGGTGATCGCCGCGCTGGCGGCGGAGGGCGAGACGGAGATCTCCCGGGTCGAAAACCTCGATCGCGGCTACGAAGCCCTCGAGCACAAACTCACGGCGCTGGGCGCCCGGGTGGTGCGGGCTGGGGTCCAGGCCCGCGAGGCAGGATAGCGCCCCCCCTGCGCCGTCACCGCCGGCGGACCAGCCACCAGGGGGCAGCCGACACGGGCACGTAGGCCTCGTGCTCCCGCCGGAATGGGCGTCAGGATACGTCGAGGTCTGCGGCGAGTGCCGCGATGTCACGCTCCCCCTGACCTCGGGCCAGTGCTTCCTCCAGGATCAGGCGTGCGCTGGCCCCCACGCGCAGGGAGACGCCCAGAGCGTCAGCCAGCCGCTGGACCAGCGTCAGGTCCTTGTGCGCCAGCCGGATCCTGAACCCGGGCTCGAACTGCCGCGTCTGGAGCCGGTGCGCCAGTGCCCGCAGCATCGCGCTGTCGGCCGACCCGTGCCGGAGCGCCTGGAGGGCGTCTGTCGGCGACAGGCCGGCAGCGCGGACCAGCGCCATGGCCTCCGCCAACACCGCCATGGTGGTGAGGGCCACGTGGTTGTTGACGAGCTTGAGGGTGTGGCCGGCGCCGACGGGCCCCACGTGCACGAGATGGCTGCCCAGTGCCTCCAGGATCGGGCGGACCCGCGCCACGGCCGCCGGGGCGCCCCCGACCATGATGAGCAACGTGCCGTCCACCGCGCCTCGGACGCCGCCGCTCACCGGTGCGTCGACGACGTCCACCCCGCGCGGCGCCAGTCGCGCAGCGAGCGCTCGCGTGGCGGCAGGGTCACTCGTGCCCATATCCAAAACCACCTGCCCGGGCCGCAGGTCCGGCTCGAGGCCGGCCTCGCCGGTGACGACGGCCTCGACCTCACGTGACGAGGGCAGCATCGTCACGACCACGTCGACGAGTGGCGCCAGGGCGGCCGGGGTGTCGACGACGCGCCCGCCGGCGGCCGTCAGGGCGGTGGGGCCGCGATGGTCGCGGTGGCGGACGGCCACCACGGGGAACCCTGCCCGCAGCAGGCGTTCGGCCATGGGCAGCCCCATGGCGCCCAGCCCGATGAAGCCCACGCGCACCGTGGCCACGGCGTGCGGCTACCGCGACGGTTCCAGCCAAGTGTTCCAGAAGTAGTGCGAGGGGAGGCCGTTGTAGCCCTTGAGCTCGGGCCGGTGCCCGTGCATGAAGAACCCCTCGCCGATGATGACCATAGGTAGATCGCGCCAGAACAGCGCCTGGGAGCGCCGCCACAACTCCATGCGCACCTTGGGGTCCGCATGGCGCCGCATCAGCGCCACCAGCGCCGCTTGCTCCCGGCTCTCGTAGCCGCCCACGTACGTCGGACTCAACGCCAGATGGATCGTCGGATCGGCGACCGTCGGGAAGTGCACGGGCGTGATGTCCCACCCCTCGGCGCGGTTGCGGAGCGTCTGGTTGGTGGGCCAGTCGGTCACGATCAGCTCCACGGTGAACCCCGCGCGCTCCAGCTGGGCCTTCGCCACCGGGGCGGAGTTGTACGCCCAGAAGAAGTCGGAGATCACGAGCCACCGCAGCGGCTCGCCGCGGTAGCCGGCTTCCTGGAGGAGCCGGCGCGCCAGGGCGAGGTCGTTCCGGTTGTAGAACTCCTTGCCCGCGTCGGTCCACATGTAGTGCTCCTTGGGCAGCAGGCTGGGGTTCAACCGGAAGAACTCAGGATGCCCATAGGTGGCGCGCAGGATGGCCGGCGCATCCAGCGCGGCGGCGAAGGCCTGCCGCAGCTTGGGGTTCGTCATCGGCCCGGAGCGCTTGTTGAACACAAAGGCGAGCGTGCTGGGCAGCGGCGCCTTGACGGGGACGATGCCGGGCTCCCGGCGCAGGCGCTCGTACTCGTCAGGGTTGAGGATCTCGGCGAAATGGGCCTCGTTGCGAATCACCTGCGCCGTGCGCACCGCCGGATCCGGGACGGGCGTGAACAGGAGCCCGTCGAGGTACGCGATGCGCTGGCCCCCCATGCCGTCGGGACGGTCCGTCCGCGCCGCGTACCGGTCGAACCGTTCGAACCGAATGTGCCGATCGGGGACGTACTCCACGAAACGAAAGGGTCCCGTGCCGATGAACCGGCGCAGCGGGGCGGTGCCGGCCTCGTCCAGGATCTCCTTGGGGTAGATGACCGCGGGCTGCGCCCACCAGGCCAGGTCGGTGATGAGGAGGACGTTGGGTTCCCGCAGCCGGATGGTCACCGTGGCGGCATCGCTGGCGCGGATCGTCTCCACGTTGGCGAACACGGCGCGGCCGCGCGGGCTGACGCGCCCCCAGCGGGTCAACGACGCCACCACGTCGTCGGCGGTCATCTCGCGCCCGTGGTGGAACGGCACGCCCCGGCGCAGGGTGATCGTGTAGGTTCGCCGGTCAGGGCTGACGCTGTAGCGCTCGGCCAGCATCGGCACCGGCTGCAGCCGGCTGTTCACGGTGAACAGCGGTTCGAGGGCGTGATGCATCACGTAGGCGGCGATCAGCGCCGTGGTGGCATGCGGGTCGAGCGTTGGCGGCTCGCCGGCCAGCGCGAAACGGAGCACGCCTCCGCGCCTGGGTTGCTGCGCGTGTCCCGGCAGCAGCGGCCCCCATGCGAGGAGCAGCAGCAGAAAGAGCGGAACGAGGCGACGGGTCAACCACGGCACACGGACCATGGGCACCTCCGGGGTCAATGGCAATCGTGGTGGATTATACCACCACGTGGCTCGGACATGGCTCGCCCGCTGGCGCCACGCCGGGGATCGGTGGCAATCGTATGGATTGTAGCACCTGGCTTGGGAATGGTTCTCTCACTGCAACCACGCCGGTGACCGATGCAGATCCCGCGGGATCATGCCACGGGGCCCTGCGTGCGGTCTCTCGCCCCGATGGCTGCCTGGTGGGCGAGGAGGGTCTCGAACCCCCGACCTCCTCCGTGTAAGGGAGGCGCTCGTACCGCTGAGCTACTCGCCCGCCCCAGTATACCATCGTCCCGACGGCGCCGGCGGCCGTGGCCCAAAGGATACGGTGCTTGCCGGGACTCAGCCTACCATCGGCCCGACGCCACCGGCGGCGGTGTTGATATCCTGTAGATACACTGGCAGTTCACCACCGGCGCTCTCGGCAGACAAGTGCTTGTAGACCCCGTACGGCGGTCAGACCACCAAAATTGGCACTAAGTAGTGTATTATTTATTTTATCTGTATCTTGGGTGCCAGACGCTCCGACTGAGGCGGCTCGCTGGTCCCCGAGTGTTTCCAGGCGCAAATTCCATAGTGTCGGACCTTGCGGACGATGTTTCGCAGGGAAAACATCGAATTTTGGCGAATCCGTTGCCGACATGCCCCGGCTGGAGGTGAGATCCCGAGCCTGCCGGACCACGATGGCGGTCAACCTGAGGTGACGCCCGGTGAAGAAACTGGCTCAGCCGCACCTGGAGACGATGCTGCGCCTGCTGGAGCTGGCGGACTCCCCCCAGAACCTGGAGGCGATGCAGTACGTGGTCTTCCAGTTCGACTTCAAGGACTACGAGCAGTTCATCATCGAGTGCCCTCCCGGAAGTATCCGGTTCAACAACCTGCTGCGGGTGGCGGTGTTCTGCGACAACCTCGGGTTCCTGGTGGAGCACGACGCCGTCGATCGCGAAGCGGTCTACGAGCTGTTCCCGATTCCCTGGGCCAAAGTGGAGCCTATCATCCAGGGGATGCGGCGGGAGCTGGACTGGCCCGACGCCTTCGACTACTTCGAGCGGTTGGGGCGCGACTACCTCAAGTGGTGGGAGGCCAAACGAAAGCGGATCAAGCCGCTGCCGCCGCTCGAAGAAGTCAAAGCCGCACCTCGCGCGCTGACCGTGGCCCGCACCCGGCCGCCGGCTCCCGTCCGGCCGCCCGCGCCGCCGCGCCCAGCGACCGCCGCACCCGGGGCGCGCCCGGGTGTTCCGCCGAAGCCGCAACCCGGCGGGGCGCAGCCGCTGCGGGTGGTCGCCCGTCCGGAGGCCAGGCCGCCAGCGGGCAAAGAACCCAGGGAGGAACGCAAGCCGACGCCACCGGCTGCCGGCAAGTCGGCGGCGCGCCCCGGGGGGAAAGCCAAGGCCCGGCGCTAACGATTCCTTCCACACCTGCAGTCCGGTGCCGTGTCCGCCCTGCCGGGAGACGGCGTACCACTGCGCAGTCACCTCCCCAGCCTTCGGCGACCACCACTGGGGCCGGCTGCCAGGGGAGATCGCTTCCCACCGCGAAGTCACGATGGGGTCTTCGGTGGCCAGGGCCGTGCTGTACCAACTCCAGCAGGTCGACTCGGCGCTCGCGCAGCTTGCAGCCCAGCGCGCCGCGCTCGACGACGGCGCTGCCGCACGCGCCGAGGTGGCGGCGGCGGAAGCGCAGGTCGCCGAGCTCGCCGAGCGTGTTCGTCAGGTGCACGGACGGGCCAAGGAAGCGGAACTGGCGATTGCCGCGCTGGAAGCCAAACGCGCGCGGGTGGAGGCCGATCTCTATAGTGGCCGCGTGCGGAATCCCAAGGAGCTGGCGGCGATGCAGGAGGAAGTCGCGCAGCTCGCGCGGCAGCAAGCCCACCGTGAAGACGAGCTCTTGAGCCTCCTGGGCGACCTCGAGCGTCTGGAGCCTGCAGAGCGTGCTGCCCGACAGCGTCTCCTCGAGTCACAGCGTGCGCTGGCGGCATGCCTGGACGCGTACCGGGCAACGGTGGCTGCGCTGGATGCGCGTTTGGCGGCGCTCGAGGCACAGCGGGCCGCCCTCCTGGAGGGCATCGACGAGGCGGTGTACCGCCGCTACGAGCGCCTTCGACAGGCCAAGGGGGGGATCGCCGTGGCGCTCGTGCGCGCGGGGGTCTGCGAGGGGTGCCACGTCGTCGTGCCCGAGCGCCTCGTCGTCCGACTCCAGGACGACCCTGCGCTCCTGGCCGCCTGCGACGGCTGCGGCCGCCTGCTCGTGGTGCTGCCCGCCCCGTGAGCGGGCGCACGGGTGCGGGCCGCGCGGTGAAACTGCGTCTGTTCGTGGACGGCGCGTCGCGGGGCAACCCCGGGCCAGCCGCTCTTGGGGTGGTCATCCAGGACGCGCAGGGTAAGACGCTGGCAGAGCTGTCCGAGGCCCTGGGCCACGCCACCAACAACGTCGCGGAGTATCGGGCGCTGCTCCGAGCCCTGGCCGAGGCGCGGGCGATGGGCGCAGATGAGGTGGAGATCTTCGCCGACAGCGACCTGCTGGTGCGCCAGGTCAGCGGCGCGTACCGCGTGAAGAGCCCCCACCTCCGGCCCCTCCACCAGGACGTGCTGACGGCGCTGCGCCAATTCCGCCGGTGGCGTATCCGGCACGTGCCGCGGACCGAGAACGCTGCAGCCGACGCCCTTGCCAACCGTGCCCTCGACGCCACGGCGGTCAGTCGGGTGGTCGAGCTCACGGCGCTGGTGGCCCCGGGCCCCGCAGGCTGGCGCGCGTGGGTGCCGGCGTTGCCAGACTGCGAAGCCACCGCGCCGACCGAGACCGCAGCGCTTGCCAGGCTGCAGCACCTGGCAGCCGAACGGGTGAGCGCACACCTGCGCGCGGGAGGCCCCCTGCCCAGGGAGCACCGACTGCGCATCGTCGTCGACGCACGCGGACGCGGTACAACTGGCGGCACCGCCGGTGACAGGGCGGATACCACAGCGTAGGTGAGGACTCCCGTCGACACCCGCGCTACCACACCCTTCGACGCAGGCCGGTCAACGGGAACGGCCATGGTCAAGGTGAGGGCCTCCAGTCGGCACCAATGCTACCACACCCTCGGGTGGGCAGACGGTCCGGATTCCGCAGCATAGGCGAATACCTCTAGCCAACACCCCGACCCCGGTCGCGCGCCACGCCGACGACGGGACGGACACCGCGGCCTACCTCTTGATGCCATCGGGATGCATGCGGGCACAGCGCGCGGTGGCGGGCGGCGAGGAACGCAGTATTCTGCACCTTTGCGCCCCGCGCCGGGGATGCTACCATGGTTGCGGGAGCAGGTCGGACGGTCGCGGCGCGAATCGCGCCGAGGAAAGTCCGGGCTCCGCAGGGCAGGGCGCTGGGTAACGCCCAGCGGGGGCGACCCCAGGGAGAGTGCCACAGAAACAGACCACCGTCGCGCGCGCACGCGGCGGCCAGGGTGCAACGGTGGGGTAAGAGCCCACCGGCGGGCTGGCGACAGTCCGGCCAGGCAAACCCCGCCCGGAGCAAGGCCAGGTAGGGGGAGATGAGGCGGCCCGCCGATCCCCGGGTAGGCTGCTGGAGGCCGCGGGCAACCGCGGTCGCAGAGAGATGACCGTCGCGCCGCGCGGCGAGCGCGCGGCGCACAGAACCCGGCTTACAGACCTGCTCCCGTTTCCTCGCCGTCCGTGACCGGCATGCCCTCGCCCGGGGGGCGCGCGCATCTCGGCGGCGGCGAGAGCGCTGCCCGCTGACGAGGCGAGCGGTGTCCGCCGAGAGGCGAGCGGTATCCGCCGACCTCCGCCAGCCGCCGGACGTGTCGCGCCGGTGGCGGTTTTCCTGCGGCGGTGTCGCGTTCGGGTGAGACCGGTGGCGCTCCGCCTTCTGGGGTAGCGCTCATTCCACGTGACCTTCGGCCCGGCGCCGGACGTCGCTGCTCCGGTTCAGTGGTAGAGACAGTGCTCGCGCCGTTGGCCTGCCCACGCGCATATGCCGCCGCCCTCAAGCGGCGCATCCGGGCGGCGCACGATCTCGAACTACCCGGTTGGCCTGCAGGAGGACATACCCCTCCCTCTCAAGGGTAGAGCAGGTAGGGACTGCGTAACATCTGGAACCGGCGCAACTCGGCGTCCCAGCGTGCAACGATCGCCCAGGCCGGCGCCCCGCGGTCGATCGCTTCACGGACGCCGCTGGTGCCCCACACGTAGTCGAACCTGTACCGACCCCCCTGAGCGACGAACGCGAGGAGCGGCCCGTGCAGGTGGCGCGTCTCGACCAGAATGTGGACCGCGGTCGTCGCCGGCCGGAACCCCAGCGGGTCTGTGACGACCAGCCGCACCGCCCGCGGCGGATCTTCCCCTCGCAACGCGTAGGGGTCGAACACGACCCCCGGCAGCCCCACCGCGTTGAGGCGCGCGGCCAGCCGCGCCCCATCGAGCCACGGACTGTGGATCAGCTGGAACGGCGCGTCGGTGCCGACCCCCGCCGACAGCGTCGTGCCGTCGAGCACCCCCGTGGCGGCATAGTAGAAGGGCGTGAGCATCGTCGGGATGTTGGGGGAGGGACGCACCCACGGGAGCCCAGTCTCCTGCCAGGTCATGCGCCGTGTCCAGCCGCGCATGGGGATCACGGTGAGGTCTGCCCCGATGTCGAAGAGGCCGTTGAACAGCTGCGCCAGCTCGCCGATGGTCATGCCGTGCACGAGCGGAATGGGATAGAGACCGATGAAGGACTGGTAAGGTGGCTCGAGCACCGGGCCGTCCAGGTGCAGCCCGCCCATGGGGTTGGGGCGATCCAGCACCACCACCGGCTTGCCCGCGTCCTTCGCGGCCTGCAGGACCAGCGCCATGGTGGAGGCGTAGGTGTACGCCCGCGTTCCCACGTCCTGCAGGTCTATGAGGAAGAGATCGATGTGCGCCATCATGGCAGGCGTGGGGCGGCGGGTGCGGCCGTAGAGGCTGAAGACCGGCAGGTCCCCGTTGCCGTCAGGCACCGGCTGCCCGGCGGGCAGCGTTCCCGTTAGCCCGTGTTCCGGTGCGAACAGCGCGGTCACCAGGAACCGCGGGTCCCGCCGCAGCACAGCCCACGTCGGCTCGCCGGTGCTGGTGACCCCTGCAGCGTGTGTCACCAGCCCGATACGGCGACCCTGCAGGAGGCCGGGAGACCCCAGCAGAACATCCACGCCCGGACGCGTGGCGACCGGCACCTGCGCCGCTGCCGGGGGCGGGACAGGCGTCGCCAGCAGCATGAGGAGTAGGAGGAACGCTCGCGGACCTCGCATTGACCTCGGATGATTCGGGCCGCCGTCGTCAGTTTCCTGGCCTGCGGTCCCCCATGGCTCCACCGGTGGCGCGCAACCGGGTGCTCACTCCCGTCCAGGCAGACTCATGACCTCTTCCGTCGCCGACATCGCTGAGCCCGGTGCAGGCGGGTTCTGGTCCGTCATGCGGCATCGGAACTACGCCCTGCTGTGGACCGGCCAGCTCATCTCACAACTGGGCGACAGACTGCACTGGATGGCCATCTCGCTCTGGGTCTATCAGAAGACGGGCTCGGCGCTGTCAGTGTCGTTTGCGATTATGGCGTTGCTGGTGGGTTCGGCAGTCGTTGGTGTGCCAGCCGGCGCTTTGGTCGACCGTCTAGACCGCCGCAAGATTCTAGTTTATGCTGATTTGATACGCGCTACTCTCGTCTTTGCTATTCCCGATTTGATGGAGCGCAACCTTCTTCTGGTGTACGTGGTCCTTTTTCTAATATCAGCGGCGACCGCTTTCTTTCGTCCCGCGATGTTTGCGTGCATCCCTCAGTCTGTACCTCGGGGTAGCTTACTACAGGCCAATGCCCTATTCGCATCCATGGACTCAGGCACGGAGATCATTGGGCCAGTTTTGGCAGGATTAGTTGTTTCGACACTTGGCTATCAAACGGCGCTTTACCTGGATGGGATCACGTTCTTAGCATCGGCCGTGTTGGTTAGTCTTTTAAAAATAACCAACGGGGACGTCGGTGCTGTCAATCCGGCGGACGTGCATCAAAAGGGAGTATTCCATTCAATAGTTGAGGGTCTTCGCTATGTTAAGAACGACAAGATTCAACTGGGACTACTTGCCCTCGTGCTCGGTGGCTACTGGGTTGCTGGCCTAAATTCCCTCCAGACACCGATGGCAAAAGGGGTGCTGCGAGTCACAGACCAGCAGTTTGGTTGGTTCCAGAGTAGCGGAGGGATTGGCTATGTTGCGGCATCCTTACTGCTTGCATGGTGCGGCTTGACTCTGCGCAGGGGGCACGTCATCGTTGCCGCCTACCTTCTATGGGCCATGGCCGTTGCGGCGGTGGGGTTATCGGCGAACGTTGCGATGTTAGTTGTTGCGAACTTTTGGGCGGGTTTTGCCAACATGATCGTCTTTATTAGTGTAGCCACGATCCTGATGGAATACACTCCAGCTGACAAGATGGGCCGTACTATCACTACCAGGCAGGTACTAGTTGCATTGATGCGCGCAGTGTCGTTAGTGGGTTTCGGGTGGGTTGCGGACGCGGTCGGGGTTAGGTTTTCCATCTTGGCCATGGCGACCATTTCCACGATTGGAACACTGCTCGCTGCTATCAGGTTTCCAAGCGTCTGGCACTACGACGGGCGGGCAATCGGTGCAAACACACGACTCGGAATAGGCGTATTTGCGGAACGCATCCTGTCAGACTTTTTCGTCAGCCTTGTGGATCGGTGCAGTCCCGAGTTTGCTAGAGAAGAGCAAGTATGGCTGAATAGCGTCGTCCTTGCGATGGTTGCAGCGTTTTGGCTTGTCTTCTTGGTTGCGTTTCCACTGCAGAACGTCATCGCGACCGGAGTCGTGGCCGCCACCGTTATCGCGGCTGTCGTGGTTCGCGCGCTGATTACGAGGTTTGGATCGTCGAAGTAGGTGGGCGGCTCTGGCGAGATGAGTAGCGTTCTGGGTAATGGGTAGGAATTCGGGCTCCGTGGAGAGATAGCCGCGGGATTGGCAGGGCAAGTTACCGGCGGTTGCCCTTGTGACTGGACGCCAAGGCGATCCGCGACCGCCAGGACGCGCAGCGGGGTGTTTGGTTCGACGGGGGCTGCGGAGGTCTACGAGTTCGGGGCTGTGGCGGGAGCAAGTGGGCCGGGCCCGGGGAGGCTTGCGGCTAGTGATGCCTATGGGGCCCGCAGCGACGCGTCTACCGGTGCCGTGCCGAGGAAGCCAGCACCGTGTGGGTCAGCTGCGTCAAGGGGGACAGCTCCAACGTGCTTCTTCCGGCGTCCGTGGCTTCGAAGACCATCGCGGAAAACGGCACACGGGGTCAGGAGACGGTTCCCAAGCATTCCGTCGGGTGAGCCTTCGCGGACACAGGCACGCCACCATCCAGCCTTCCCATCGGATTTGGCAAGACTCCCCCGCGCAAGTCGACCGCTTCCAACTCTGCGCCAGTCTGCCGATAGTGTTCCCAGGCCGCCAAGATCTCACGGTTCAATGGAACCGCCGTCTTGAACCGCCGCTGTTGTGCCCGTGAGAGCGTGACGGCCCTTGTTTCAATCAGTTCTGCCGCCCTCTGTAGGTACGGCACACGTGGTTCTAGGCCCATGCACTTGAGGATCAGGTAATGGTGCCAATAGATCCGCTGCGGTTGAGGGTTCGCGTGATTAGTTGCTTGAAGCAGTCGAACCGCATCGGTGGACACGGCGAGGGCGGATGCCATGTTGCCAATCGCTGCATAGGCTGCTGCTAAGTAGCTCAAACAGTTGACCAGAAGGAGCCGATCGCCGGCTTGAGACTGCAGCCTCGCTGCTGTCTCCAGATCCGCGAGCGCCGTCTCGACCTGTCCAAGGAGCAGACTGATGACGCCGCGTCGCATCACCGCCTCTGACAGGCCAGCCACAGGATATCCCGCAGCCTTAAGCGTCTCAAACACATCCGCTACCACGAATCCCGCTTCAGCGAAGCGCCCTTCTTCGATAAGTAACTGCGCCTCCGCATCTCTACAAACAGCATACAGAAATCGGCTTTGAGTGTAGTGTGCGATTCTAAGAGCATGCCGTACCGCCATCCGGGCCAACTCAAAGCTGCCTATCACACGGCCAAGCCCGCTGGCAACTTCGGTAAGGCAGGAAAGATGCGTCCTCACATACTCCATCTCACGACTTGCCACAATGGCTCTGCGCAATCTACACAGAGCCTGGCCAAGCTGTCCTTCAAGGCAATCAAGCGTTGCCAGGTGAAAGTCGAGACGAGCTATCATCACACGGTCACGTCTCTTCTTCGCGATGTTCATCGAACGGCTTAGTTTTTCTCTCGCTGCTTCTGGCCTGCCCATCCATTTATCCGCAATCGCTTCTACACCTAATATCTCCGAACTTTCATGCACGAAACTTGATACTTTGCTTGCTAACTTGGCCCGCTCTAGGCACGCCGAGGCCAGTGCGAAATCAGATAGCTTGATGCATACCACGGCAGTCTGCCAAAGCGCCGTAATGACTTCGCGTGGTTCTGCGTATCGCGCCCGTCTCAGGCACGCCCTGAAGGCCGCCAGGGCTCTCCAATTCCGGCCCGCTCTACTCAGCGCCCATGCAAAGTCTCGTAGAGCTGTCACCTGCAGATCCTGCGCTCTGAGACTACCAGCCAGATGCCAGGCTCTCCTTGCGAGTCGCACTGCTGTATCAAAATTGCCTACGTGCTCGTCAAAACATGCGGCGCGGAGATACCAGGAAGCCAAAAGCTTCTTGGAGGGATCCCGCGAAGCCAGCGCTCTCATCTCATCAAGTACTTCACGCCGCTCTCGAGTTCGTCCCATCACTGTCATTACTTCGTCGAGTTTGCTCAGTACTCGAAACTCGCTACAAGTAACACTCTCAGTTGCACCTCGGCGACTAACTCGTTTCCAGCACTCCGCTGCCATGCTGTAAGCCCGGTCTGCCACTTCATACTGGTACGCGGCAGCCGCCCGATCACCCGCCGCCTCCCACCACCGTGCGGCTCTCTTAAGGCATCCTGATGCATACTGATGCCAAGCTAGCTCTGTAGCCGCGGCGTCGCCACGCGGTAGCAGAATCTTGTAAGCTCTTTGATGATACGTCACGCGGTCGCGCGGAGGCAGGCGCTCGTAGCACAGGAGGCGGTATTGCTCTAACGAAAACCTAATGGTTGACTGTTCGCGCTGAAACACACCGGCAGCATCTAGCAGTTCCACTGCAGCCTGCAGTTCACGTGTCTCTATACCTGCGAGTCCGGTGAGTACCTCCAAATCAAAACTTCGCCCTAGCACGGAGGCGACCTCGGCAACCGTCCGTGCGTCCGGAGGAAGCCCACACAGGCGCCGCTGTAGGAGTGAACGGACTGCATCAGGCATTGCATCGGATGACGCAGCATTCCCTGGTAGTACCGAGACCCTCATGCGTCGATCGGAGGTTTTGTTCCGGGTGCCAATGACTTTAAGAACCTCCAAGGCGATAAAAGGGTTGCCTTCCGATTCGAGCCAAACTCGATCAATAGCCCGAGCCGGATCCTCCAGACCTGCCGCAACATTGCTAACCAGCTCGGCAATTTCTGACCTTGTCAAGGGTGCCAGTCTCAATGCAATGTCCGCACAGCGCTGCAGGCGATAGTGCAGCGCGACCTGGGACGAAGTCAGCGGCAAGCTCGCGCTAACTGCTACGACAAGGCGAAGACCATTGGCCCTCTCCAGGAGGAATGCGACGAGGTCAACGGTATAGGCGTCGGCCCACTGTACGTCCTCGATGACTAATAGGACCGGCCGCTGAGTCGTAAGCGCCTCAACTTTCGACATCACCTGCGTGAAGTGTAGCCGAGCACCGCTCTTGGCAGGCCCAGAGTAATTGTCGTTGGGGCTGGTTCCTACACCGGTTTCAACTGAGTGCGCTTCATGCTGGCCAGAGAGTTCAAGCCCGAGGAGGTCTTTGACCGGATGATAAGCCACCGGTTGACAAAATTCGATGCACCGGCCCCGCTTCGTGATGCCACCGAAAGCAGCCCACTCCTCCAAAAACCAGTTGAGCAACCTCGTCTTGCCCATACCGGCGTCACCTGTGATGAAGATCCCAGTGCCCTTGCCGTTTCTTGCTCTCTCAAGAGCGGCAAGGAGGCATTGTCTCTCGACAAGACGTCCAATCAAAGGAAGCTCTCGCGCAGGAGGAAAGTGGCTCTGTGCAATTGGATTGCCCTCCGTGCGGGACAGCCACGGATGAGACCCTCGCATCGCACGAGAAAGGTCGAGAATGCTGTTGTCGAGTTCGACACCAAATTCGTGTCTTACCAGTCTGGCGAATCTAGAGATCTGTGCCAAAGCCGCTGCCCGGTCTCCACTTCGCAGCAAGAGACGCACTAGCGCACGCTGGAGCCGCTCCCGATAGGGATCCATCTGTATCGCCTTGCGGGCGCATCTAAGCGCAACGTCCCATCTATGCCGTTGCTCGAAACCGTCGATGACCGCCTCGGCGGTGCAAAGGTAGAGTTCGCGGAGTGACTCCCGCTCCAACACGCACCACTCATAGTCCCAGTCTTGTAACAGGTCTCCAACATAGAGCTCCATACTGGCTACCGCGCGCCCCAACGCCTCTAGGTCTAGTAACTGTCCGGGCTTGGCAATTGCTCCCTTCCTAAACTCCTGAACGTCCACCCAAATACGTGACGTGTCTAACCAAATGCGAGACGCATCTGACAAAAGTAGATCGCCCCGTAGGTCGTGTCGCTTAACTGCGGCTCTTACCCGCCAGATAACGGTGCTCAGGTTTGCCCGTGCCCGAGACTCTGAGTGGTCGGGCCAAAGCATCCCTGCCACACGAGATCTTGGAGTGGCGCCTCCGTCTCCCAGGGCAAGAACGGCAAGCAACGCTTCTTCTTTGTCACCCAGAGAAACTTGATGCGAGGACATTGTTAACGAAAAGCGGCCAAACAGCCTCAGGGCAGCGCTTTTCATATGCCTACGCTCCCGTGCACTATCTCACGATTTCCAGCTGTCCTTTCACAACGTCACGCTACTCGATCCGTGCCGCGTGACTATACGCTCAAGAGCCCTTACTACGTCTGGATCAAATTGCACGCCCGCGTTTGCTCGAATTACCTCTAGGGCTTTCTCCGGACTCGTACCTTTGCGATAGGGCCTGTCCGTCGTAAGCGCGTCGAACGCGTCGGCCACAAGTATGATTCTTGCGCCCAGTGGAATAGCTCGCCCAGCTAGGCCATCTGGATACCCCGATCCGTCCCAGTGCTCGTGATGGTGTCGCACCATGGCTGCGGAGTCCCCAAGAATCTCAAGGGGTTCGATAATGTCCGCACCGACTTCTGAGTGCTTCATGACGGCACGATATTCCTCTAAGGTTAGTTTCCCTGGCTTCCGAATGATCTCGTTGCTCACTCCTATCTTGCCTAAGTCATGTAGCAAAGCACCGATCCTAACGCGCTCCACCTCCGCCTCTGACAAATCCAGTTCCCGCGCAAGCCGAACTGCAAGGCGCGCCACTCGCTGCGAGTGATTGGACGTGTAAGGATCCTTGAGGTCTACGGCTTGCGCCATCATCTGAAGGCTGGTGAGAAGCAGCCCACTCTGCTCACCGACAAGTTTCCATGGATAGTAGCCTTCGACTAGGACCACGGCCGCAACGGCCATCGCTGCGGCTCCAAACCTATCCAGCAAGTACCCTAACGTGACTGCGGCGGCACTCAGCACGAAAATGTGGGGTAAGGCCTCGCGGCTAAGTCCGCGCGCGAGTGAACGATACGCCACGCCTTCTTGGCGGTGAATAGCGAACGCCTGCATCACCAAGGTCGACACCCAGTAAGCTAGTGGGCCAGACATGTGCACCAAAAGGCTCTCCGTCGTTTCGGAGGAGGACACGTGGAAGATGACTGACTCCACGATGCCCTGGGTGCCCAGCCCGACCCAAAGAGATGTTGCCTCGCGTGCAAAGGTTTGCGCCCATTCCCTATCCCTGCGGATCGCTCCAAGGACGGCTAGCGGCGACAAGCCGACGAGCAAGTACGCCGGCACCCCAATACTCCAGAGCGCAACGAAAGCAGGAACAGACCGCAGCGCAATCTCACTATGGTGACTCAAACGTATGCGGAAAATGTCCCCAATAACCCCAAGAGCCAAGAGAAGTAGCAAGGGTACCCACGCTTGCGATGTGGTCACCGCCAGGAGAGCTACACCGGCCGAAAAACCAGCGCCCGCTACAGCCAAACTGGCGCTCCACAGCGAGGATCCGAAATGAGTAACCCAATCTATCGTCATGCGCAGCTCCAGAGTGCTACGGGATGAACGCTGTCTTTTCTCCCAATCGCACGAACAGTCCTTTGGCAACGGCCCGCAAAAAAGCATCAACGACTTCCGGGTCGAATGCGCGCCCGCTCTCGTTTCGAACGGCAGCAATCACATCTGATTCCTCGGACGCAACGGTATAGGGGGGGAGACCGAACCTCATACTATCTACATACTCAGCCACAGCAATCACCCGTGACCCCAAGGGGATCGCGTCTGCCTTGAGCCCCTTCGGGTATCCCTGCCCGTCGTAGCGCTCGTGGTGGTGGAGCACCAACAGTCCGATATCCTTGCGTGGCAGTTCTTGTGCGATGCTCGCACCCACGTATACGTGCTCTTCGAAGTTCCTACTCGTTTCCGAATCAAATCGATGCTTTTGCAACAGATCCACCTTCCCAATTAGCCCTACGTCGTGTAATAGGGCAGCAAACTGAATGGCCTCGACGTGAGTCTCACCCAAGCGCATTTCTTCTGCAATTGCCACTGCGATGGCCGCGACCCTTCTCGCGTGCGCTCCGCTCGAAGGAAAGTCGACATCCATCGCCACTACAAGCCTGTCTACGATCTGAGCATAGAGCTGTCTTCTTCCGAGATAAAGCCGCAACGCCCGCCACTGAAACGGGAGCAAAAGCATGTACAGCACAATCGCAAAGGCTGTCACTCTTGTGGTGAGGATCCCTAAAAATATGGCAGTCGGAATATGCAGTAGGTTGGGCCAAAAAAGATCCCGGATCCCGACGAGCCAAATAGCTGACAGACTTGTTCCGCGCCATCTGCTGAAGCTGTACGCGTAGAAAAAGTTGTTCGCCGCTTGGTGCGCGAGCGGCGCCGCAACCAGCGCCAGGTGTCCTTTTTCCAAGTCGATGTGGCCGGGCGTGCCACCCAACGCAGAGAATACTAGTGCACCGATTGCAACGCTGATTCCCATCTGTGCGCCGTTCAACAGCGCCCGCCACGGTATCCATCCTCGGGAAACCACGTAACCCAACGTACGCCCCGTCCCAACGACCAGCAGAGCTGTAGGGGGATTGAAAAGGTAGGTCGCGAGATATGAGAGGACATCGCTAGGTGTGACAGCACCACCTCTAGGATCGGGTACACGTACTGAGTACGCTACTACGGTCACGATGTAGAAAAGCAACAATTCGTGCCACAGCTGCCACGATACTTGATGCAAAGAAAATGCCAGAACTACTTCAGCTGTCGCAATGACGGCCAACGTGAACCATTGGACGGGTGGCGAGATCGTCTGCATCATCTCAAAAAAGAAGAACCAGACCGACGGTCTTAGATCTCGCGATCGTTGTACACTAACAACCCACGCGCTATCGCATTGCTGAGAGCGCGTATAATCCTCATTCCCCACCTCGGCGGGTACGCTCTCGTGCAGGCGGCGCTATGGATCGCTTACGATGACGCGCGCCTCGTAATCGTGGACTTCCACGAGCTTCTCGCGACGAGGCGGCTCGGCGGCGTGGAGTGCCGCACCTGCTGCGCTGTCGGTCCGGTTACTTTATTGAAATACGCGCTTTTCGTTCAGACTCCTGCAAGCTTCCAGGGAGCAGGCAGGGCTTCCTGCGAGCTTGCACCTGAAAGCCCAGAGCCCCCCAGCGTCCCCGCAGCGCCGCGGTTGCCCCCTACGCGGGCGGGCGCCCACGGGGTGTCATCATGCCGCCCTGCAACGGCGTGAGAGACCGCGGAGAGATCGGGGCGCTACACCTGTATCTCACCAGCCGGAAGCGAAGGCGAGGTGGGGCAAGGTGCCGGGACAGGTGGTGGCCCGGTTCGTCGTCGACCGTCCGATCCAGCCGGGTATGGTGAGAGCGATTCTGGACACCCTGCAGGCGCAGGGCGGCCCCTACGCGCCGCAGCTGGTCCGGCGGGCCGCCGACGGAGCCCTGCATCGGCTGACCGGGACGCGGTCCGCCGCGCTCCTCGAGCAGCTGGGGGCCGCCGGGGAGGCCACCTTTCTACGCGTGGCCGAGAACACGCCGGAGCCGGTGCTCTCGCTTGCGATCAGCCCGAACCCGCGGACCAGCCCGACACGCGTAGGGCTTGTCGTGCCGGCGGACACGCTGTCCTCCAGTCAGGAAGTCGAGCGGCTGCTGGGGGTGTGCAAGGGGCTCTACCTCTTTCTCGAGGCTCCCTGGGGCGCTGTCGGGTCCGGGGAGTGGGAGGGCCTCGGGGGGGCGGGGGAGGTGGAGCCCCCACTGCTCCAGTGGGCGAACTTCCTTGGACCTGAGCTTGTGGCCAGAGTGGGGCCGGCCCGCGTGCTCACCTCGCTGGCGTTCATGGTCGAGATCCTGCCAGACGGCGGCATCATGGTGGTGACGCACCCGAGCCCCGCGATCGCCGACACGCCCGAAGGGATCGCGCTCCGCCACGAACTGGACGGCGTGCTCGGTCTGGGAGAGCAGGCCCAGTGGCTGTTGCGCAGGGTACGAGGCCGCATCGGACGGCTACAGCCGCCAGCACCGGGAGAGGCCCGCGCACGGTCCAGGCCACGCGACTGACAAGCAGCGCCTCGGTGGTGCCACGACGCCACCACCCACCGGCCGCTCAGTTGGGGTTGTAGTCTCGGTGGCAGCGATCCGGTCCGGGCCCCCAACGTCGCGATACCACCAGCGCCCCGGCCGCACTTCGGGGTTGACCTACCGCTCCTGACGATCCCGTTCTCCTGACGATCCCGTCCGGGGGCGCGCAGGGCAGCAGCTGGCCGCCGCCAGTCCTCCGTCAATCCTAACCCGGCACGGGCGTCTGCACCCCGTCGTAGCCCACGAGCGCCGAAGACTGTCAACCTAACCCGAAGAACCTCCGGCACGGGCTATGAGGCGCACACGGCGTCCGGCAGCGGTCAGGACCTGCCAATCGTACTCCGAAGACCCTTCGGCACGAGCTCCCCACCGAACGCGAGTACGGGCCACAGGGGAGACTGCCAGGCCTAACCCCGAACGCCCCTGCACCGGCAGGTGACGTTCAGCGCACGCCGGGCGCGCGACCCACGTGCTCTCACCGGTACGCCCGCGTGTCACAAGGATGTGTCCCCCAACCTGGCGGCTCCACGGCGCCCGCGCGGTGTCCTGGTCAGCAGGACGGCACATCCGCGCTCACAGTTTCGCTGTATCGCCGTTGCTAGATGTGGGCGAGCCGTGGCTAGGAGCAACGACATCTAGGTCCGACCGGCGCACAGCCGCCAGCAGGACCCGACACGTCCATGGCGGCCGTGCTGCGGCTGGCCGAGGGCTGCATGTCGACGCCGGCGGAAAAATTTCCGAGTTGGTTCGCGTCTACCAGGAGGAGTTTGTGGGAACCTGGAGAATAGCGTGGGACAAAGTGGTGAGGAGTGGGGATGCTCCGAGGAGAGTTCCAGTACGCCCTGGACGAGAAGGGCCGCGTCGTGCTGCCCCCCAGGTTCAGGCGCGCGCTGGGCGACCAGGTGATCGCCACCCGGGGCATCGACCCGTGCGTCACGGTGTACTCGCCCACGGAGTGGGCCAGGGTCGAAGAGGCCCTGAAACGGCTCTCGACCAGCAAACGGGACGTGATGCGGTACCTGCTGGCCGGTGCCGTTGACCTGGACCTGGACCGCCAGGGGCGGATCACGCTGCCGCCACACCTGCGGCAGCACGCGGGGATCGAGCGGGAGGTCGTGGTGGTAGGTCTGGTCAGCCGGGTGGAGATCTGGAGCCTCGCGACCTGGCAGACCTACCTCGAGCAGGCCAGGAAGTCGGCGCCGAAGATCGCCGAGCAGATCGAGGAACTGAGCATCTAGGACGGATGGCGGCGGGGACCGCTGACGCCACCGGACACGTTCCGGTGATGCTCGAGGAAGTCCTCGCCTGGTTGGCCCCGCGGCCAGGGGGGGTGTTCGTGGACGCCACGGTCGGCGGTGGCGGCCACGCGGAGGCGATCCTGGCGCGGATCGTGCCCGGCGGGCTGCTGATCGGGATCGATCGCGATCCCGAGGCCCTGGCGGTGGCGGCGCGTCGGCTCGCGCGGTTTGGCGCGGCAGTCCAGCTTCGACACGCGAACTACGCGGCGATACGCCAGGTGGTCGCGGACCTCGGGATAGAGGCGGTGGACGGGATCGTGATGGACCTTGGAGTCTCGTCGCTGCAGCTTGAGACGCCAGACCGCGGGTTCAGCTTCCTCCGGTCGGGGCCGCTCGACATGCGCATGGACCGCAGTGAGCCGCACACGGCTGCCGAGCTGGTGAACACGTTGTCGGAGGACGCCCTGGCCGACCTCATCTGGCGGTACGGCGAGGAACGGTGGGCGCGGCGGATCGCGCGGGCGATCGTGGCGCACCGGCCTCTGGCGACCACCGACGCGCTGGCGGCGGTCGTCGCCGCGGCGATTCCCCGGCGCGCGTGGCCACCCGGGACGCACCCGGCGACGCGCACGTTCCAGGCCCTGCGGATCGCGGTCAATCGGGAACTCGAACACCTCGAACGCGCACTGCCCGATGCGGTGGGGACTCTCCGGGGGGGCGGTCGACTCTGCGTCATCACCTTCCACTCCCTGGAAGATCGTCTCGTCAAACACACCTTCCTGCGTCTCTCCCGTGGCTGCACCTGCCCTCCCGGGAGCCCCACCTGCACCTGCGGCGGACGGCGATGGCTGCGCGTGCTGACGCGCCGGCCCCAGACGCCGTCGGCCGACGAGCTCGCGCGAAACCCGCGGGCGCGCAGTGCGAAGCTGCGGGTTGCGGAACGCTTGCCCCACGACGGTTCGACAGATGCGCCGGAGGCCGGGCAACACAGCGCTGATCCCACCCTCCCCTCCATCCTGCCTGACGCTTCCCCTCCGGCACCCGGCTTCCGGCGCTCTCGTCCCTGGCGGCGCGATGTTCCGCCGTCATGAACGCCACTGCGCAGCACGCCCGGGTCTACCCGGTCTGGATCCCCGACCGGCCGATCCGTCGCAGCCGGGGACGCCGACGGCGTCTGTCGCCGGTGGCCGGTGCGATGGTGATGGCGGTGCTCTGCACCCTGCCCGCTCTGTTCCTGGTCGCCCAGCGGGCCCAGCGAGCGGAGACGGGCTATGCGATCCTGCGGCTCCAGCGGGAGGTCGCGCAGTTGCGCGCCGAACAGGCGCGGCTGGCCGCGATGGCCTCGGCGCTGCGGGCCCCGCAACGGATCGAACGGATCGCCACCACAGAGCTGGGCATGGTGCCGCCCCGCCAGCCGCAGCTCGCCGCCATCACCATCGGGCCGGCCACGGCACGGGCCCAGGCGCCCGCGCCACCCAGCACGCTGCGCCGGCTGGTCGGGCTCCTCGCGGACCGTGAGGCCGAGGCGCGCGCGCGGCGGCGATGACCGGCCACCGTCATCGGCGGCCGCCTGGGGCGGGTGAGCGGTCCGGAAGTCGCTCGTTTCGTGTCGCCCGCGAGGAGCGCGCGCACCACCGGCTGATTCGGACCCGGGCCGTGGTGGTGGGCGGCGCCATGGCGGTCGCCATGCTGGCGCTGGCGGTGCGGCTGATCACGTTGCACGTCCTCGACGCCGGCCAGCTCGAGGCGCTGGCCGAGCGTCAGCAGCAGGAGACGGTGGTGCTGGCGCCGGTCCGGGGCCGGCTGCTGGATCGCGCCGGGCGTCCGCTGGCGGTGACCGTCGAGGCCCCGTCCGTCTACGCCGTCCCGTCCGCGATCCCAGACCCTCAGGCCTTCGCCCGCGCGGTCGCACCCATCCTGGGCCTGCGGGTCGCGGACGTGGCCGCCCGGCTCGACGGGCGCAAGCACTTCGTCTGGCTGGCCCGAAAGGTGCCGCAGCCCGTCGCCGAGCGTGTGCGGGCGTTGCGCCTTGGCACCCAGCTGGGCTTGCGCACCGAGTACCGTCGGGTCTACCCCAACGGCCCTCTCGCAGCCCACGTCGTGGGCTTCGCCGGCCTCGACACGCAGGGCCTCGCCGGCGCGGAGCTGGCGTTCGACCAGGAACTGCGCGGGGTTGAAGGGCGCGCCACGGTCGAGCGGGATGCGATGGGCCGCCCCCTGGTCGAGACCCAGCGGATCGTCCGCCCACCCCGGGACGGTGCGGACGTGGTGCTGACCATCGATCAGGTGGTGCAGCACATCGCCGAGCGCGAACTGGACCTGGCGGTGGCGCAGACGCGGGCGCGGGCAGGGGTCGTCCTGGTCATGGACCCGACGACCGGCGAGTTGCTGGCCGTGGCCGCCACGCCCGGCTTCGACCCCAACCGCTTCGACGCGGTGCCGCCCGCCCGCTGGAGCAACCCCGCGATCGCGGCGGTGGTGGAGCCGGGGTCGACGTTCAAGGTGGTCCTGGCAGCGGCGGCGCTGGAGCACGGTGTGGTGAGCCTGCAGGACGTCTTCACCAGCGACGGCACGTACCGCGTCGCCGGCCACCTCATTCGCGAGGCGCACGGGCGCGTCTACCGCCGGCAGACGCTGACCGACATCATCGCCAACTCGTCGAACGTCGGCGTCGCCATGGTGGCCACGCGGCTGGGCAAGGAGCGCTTCTACGCCACGATCCGCCGCTTTGGCTTCGGGGCCGCGACCGGGGTGGAGCTCCCGGGCGAGGCCGTGGGGCTCGTGCCCCCGCCGGACCACTGGCTGGGCCCGGGGCTGCAGACGATCGCGTTCGGGCAGGGGATCTCGGTCACGCCGCTGCAGATGCTGGCCGCCGGGGCCGCGCTGGCCAACGAGGGCGTGTGGGTGCGTCCCCGCGTGTTGCGCCAGGTCCGGGACCCGGCGGGCCGCACGATCCGCGTGCCCGCGGCCGAGCCCGCGCGAGCCGTCACGAGCCCGCAGGTGGCGCGGCAGGTCCTGGCGATGATGGACGAGGTGGTGGAGCGCGGAACCGGCACACTGGCCAAGCTCGACGGCTACCGCGTGGCGGGCAAGACCGGAACGGCCCAGAAGCCGGCGCCGGGCGGCGGGTATCGGGCCGACGCCTACATCGCGTCGTTCCTGGGGATCGTGCACACCGACCGGCCGGTCCTGGCCGTGTTCGTCCTGCTCGACGAGCCCCGCGGGGCCTACTACGGTGGGGTGGTGGCCGCGCCGGTCTTCCGGGCGATCGCGGCGCAGACGCTGTGGCACCTGCGGGTGGCGCCCGCAGCGGCGGTGGATCGCTGAGACGCGCGGCGGTCGGCTCTGGGGGCGGCTGCTATAATGGGCGGGGGCTTTCGGGAGGTCGTCCGCATGCGGGTACGCGCGCTGCTGGCGGAGCTCGACGCGCCGTCGGTGGCCGGCGACGCGGACCGGGAGATCGCGGGCCTGGCGTACCACTCCCGGGAGGTGCGCCCCGGCTTCCTGTTCGCCGCCCTTCGGGGTCAGCAGCACGACGGGCATGCGTTCATCGACGAGGCGATCGCGCGCGGCGCGGCCGCCGTGCTGGTGGACCGCCCGGTGCCGCCGCGGCCCGGCGTGACGTGGATCCGTGTCGCCGACAGCCGTCGCGCCCTGGGACTGCTGGCTGCGGCGTTCTTCGGACATCCGTCGCGCCACCTGCGGGTGATCGGCGTGACCGGCACCAACGGGAAAGGGGCGACGACGTTCCTCGTCGAGGCGATCCTCCGCCACGCCGGGCAGCGGTGCGGGATCATCGGGACCATGGGCGTCGTGGTGGACGGCGCGACGATGCCCGGTGACCGCACGACGCCGGAGGCGCCGGCGCTGCAGGCCGCGTTGCGGCAGATGGTGGACCGGGGGTGCAGCTACGCCGCCCTGGAGGTGGCGTCCCACGGGCTGGTGCTGGAGCGGGTCGCCGGCACGCGCGTGGAGGTTGCGGTCTTCACGAACCTCACCCGCGACCACCTGGACTTCCATGGCAGCCTGGAGGCGTACCGCGCAGCGAAGGCGCGGCTGTTCGCCATGGTCCCGCCGTCGGGCTGGACCGTCCTGAACGCCGACGACCCGGCCGCGGCCGTGATGCGCTGCGTGAGTCGGGCGCCCGTCGTCACCTACGGCCTGCGGGCGCCCGCCGACGTTCGGGGCCGCGACGTCGAGCTGGATCAGCGCGGCAGCACGTTCGTGATCGAGACGCCGCAGGGCACGGCGCGTGTCCGCCTGCGCCTGGTCGGCGCCTTCAACGTCGCCAACGCGCTGGCGGCCGTAGCCGTCGGCCTCACGCAGGGTGTGCCCCTGGCCACGATGGTCGAGGCACTCGGCGCCATGCCGGGCATCCCGGGGCGCTTCGAGGCGCTGCACGAAGGACAGCCGTTTGGGGTCGTGGTGGACTACGCGCATACGCCCGACGGGCTCGAGAACGTGCTGCGCGCCGCACGGGCGATCACCGCCGGTCGGCTCATCGTGGTGTTCGGGTGCGGTGGCGATCGCGATCGCACCAAGCGGCCGCTGATGGGCCGCATCGCGGCCGAGTGGGGCGACGTCGTCGTCGTCACATCGGACAACCCGCGCGGGGAAGACCCGCTGGCGATCATCGAGGAGATCCGGCCGGGCGTGGTGCAGGGTGCCGCAGGGCGCGCGGTGGAGGTCATGGTCGAGCCGGACCGGCGCCGGGCGATCTCCCTGGCTCTGGCGACGGCGCGGGCCGGCGATCTGGTCCTGATCGCCGGCAAGGGACACGAGCCGTACCAGGAGATTCGCGGGGTGAAGCACCCCTTCGATGACCGGCAGGTTGCCCGCGCGCTCCTCCGGGCCGGGATGCCGGCGGGAAGGACGGCCACGCCGTGAGCGTCCGCCTGATGGTCAACGACCTGGTGGCAGCCACCGGCGGCCGGCTCGTGGTGCCGCCGGGGGGCGCGGTGCCCGCGGCGGTGACCGGCGTGACCATCGACAGTCGCACGGCCGCGCCCGGCAATCTGTTCGTTGCACTGCGGGGGACCACCACCGACGGGCACCGGTTCGTGGACGATGCGGCCGCGCGGGGCGCCGTGCTGGCGCTGGTCAGCGAGCCGCCGGCAGCCCGCGGGCTGCCGGCCATCGTGGTCGACGATACGCTGCGGGCCCTGGGGGCGGTGGCGGCGCTGTGGCGGCGACAGCTGGCACCGGTCGTCGTGGGGATCACCGGCAGCGTGGGGAAGACCACGACGGTGGCCCTGACGGCGCACGTGCTCGCGCGGCGCTGGCGGGTCGCGCGTACCGCAGAGTCGTGGAACGCCGAGCTCGGTGTGCCGCTGGCGCTGCTGGGGCTGCGACCACACCACGAGGTGGCGGTGCTGGAGATGGCGATGCGTGGCCGCGGGCAGATTCGCGCCCTGGCCGCCATGGCGCGGCCCCAGCTGGGCGTCGTTACCCTCATCGGCGACACGCACCTGGAATTGCTGGGCTCCCACGAGGCGATCGCGGCAGCCAAGGCCGAGCTGCTCGAGAGCCTGCCCGACGATGGCCTCGCCATCGTGAACGCCGACGACCCGTGGACCCCGCGCGTGCTTCGCGACGTCCGCAGTCGGGTGCTGCGCGCAGGCCTGGGGCCAGACGCCGACGTCCGCGCCACCGCCGTCGCGCCGGCGGGCGACGGCATGCGCTTCGTGCTCCACGGCGGCGGCGAGCAGGCGGAGGTGCTGCTGCCGCTGCCCGGGCGTCACCAGGTCCAGAACGCGGTGCTGGCGGCGGCCGTGGGTGTGGCGCTGGGGCTGCCGGTCGCCGAGGTGGCCGCGGGACTGCGCCAGGCGCGTCCACCCGCGATGCGCCAGCAGGTGGTGCTGATCGACGACGTGCTCGTGGTCGACGACTCGTACAACGCCAGCCCCCAGTCGATGCGGGCGGCGTTCGAGGTGCTGGATCAGGTGAGCGGCGCGCGGCGACGGGTGCTGGTGCTGGGGGAGATGCGCGAGCTGGGGCCACAGGCGCACGAGCTGCACCGCGACGTCGGCCGGGCAGCCGCGGCCGTGCGTCCCGCGGTGCTGCTGGCGGTGGGACCCGCGGCGCGCGGCTACGTGGAGGGAGCGATGGCCGCCGGGATGCCGGCCGACGCCCTCGTTTGGGTGCCCGACGTCGAGGCTGCCCTGCCGGTGGTACGCGGCATGGTGCGGGCCGGCGATGCGGTGCTGATCAAGGGGTCGCGCGCCGTGGCGATGGAGCGCCTCGTGGCCGGATTGGGCGCAGGAGCGCCGGCGGGCTCGCTGTGACCGCGGTGGCGACGTGGCCCCTGTGGGCGCAGGCGGGCGCGGCAGCCCTGCTGGCGGCTGCGGCGGTGCTGGTGACGGCACCGCGGGCGGTGGCGTGG
This sequence comes from Armatimonadota bacterium, assembly GCA_031459855.1. Taxonomy (NCBI): domain Bacteria; kingdom Bacillati; phylum Candidatus Sysuimicrobiota; class Candidatus Sysuimicrobiia; order Candidatus Sysuimicrobiales; family Candidatus Humicultoraceae; genus Candidatus Fervidifonticultor; species Candidatus Fervidifonticultor primus. The sequence continues at coordinate 3,108,375 of JAVKHP010000001.1, read as the reverse complement.
CTGTCGGCCCTGGGGTCGCGGCAGCAGATCCGCGAGGATGCCCCCGCGCGCCATCGGGCCAAGGCCGGCGTGCCGACCATGGGCGGCGTGCTGATCGTGGCTGCCGTGGTGCTGGCGACAGCGATCACGGGCGGCTGGACGGCACGGGTCGGGTTGGGGCTGGCAGGCCTCTTGGGGTTTGGGGCCATCGGATTCCTCGACGATCTGCAGAAGGTGCGCCGGGGGCGCAATCTGGGCCTGCGGGCCAGGGAGCGGCTGACCCTGCAACTGGGGCTGGGCCTGCTGCTGGGCAGCGTCACGGCCGCTACGCTGGGGTCTGCGGTGCGGCTGCCCGGCGGTGCCGCGATCGACCTGGGCGGCGCCTACGCTGTCGTCGCCGCATTGTGGCTCACGGGGTTCGCTAACGCCGTGAACCTCACCGACGGGCTCGACGGGCTCGCCGCAGGGCTGTCGGCCGCGGCCGCGGCGGGGCTGGCGCTCGTGGCCGCCAGGCGCGCGGCACCCGACGCGGCCGTGGTGGCCGCCGCCATCGCTGGCGCGGCAGCGGGCTTCCTGTCGGTGAACAGGTACCCTGCGCGCCTCATCATGGGTGACGTGGGGTCCAACGCGTTGGGCGGAGGCCTGGCGGCGCTGGCGATGGCCACGGGCACGGAACTCCCCCTGGCGATCATCGGCGGCGTCTTCGTGGCGGAAGCGGCGTCGGTGCTGGCGCAGGTGGCCTACTTCAAGGCGACCGGAGGCCGGCGCATCTTGCGCATGAGCCCACTGCATCACCACTTCGAGCTCGTGGGCTGGTCGGAGCCCCAGGTGGTCCGGCGGTTCTACGCCGCCGGCGGAGTCTGCCTGGTGCTCGGCGTCATCGCCGCCCGATGAACACTGCGGCAGCCGCACGCCTCGAGGCGGTTCTGGCCCGGCTCCGCGGCCGGCGGATCCACGTGCTCGGGCCGTCGGGGACCGAGGGCTCGGCGGTGCTCGACTTCCTGCTGGCCCACGGCATCACGACGATCACCGCGCACGACGTGGAGCCCGCGGAGCGGTTCGCCGCCACGGTGGACCGCACCCATCCTTGGCTGGATGCGGCGGGCCGCGCCGCGCTGGTGGCACGCCTGTGGGCCGGCCCGGTGACGTGGCGGCAGGGCGCGCGGTACCTTGAGGGGCTGGAAGAGGCCGAGCTCGTCTTCGCGCCCCAGTCGTGGTTCCGCTATCCGCAGAACGCGCCGGTGCGCGAGGTGGTGGCGCGGGGGATCCCGCTGTGGAGCCTGACGCGTCTGTACTTCGAGGTGCACCCGGGGCCGGTGCTGGGCGTCACCGGCACCAACGGGAAGTTCACGGTGGTCACCCTGCTCGGTGCCATGCTGGAAGCCGCGGGAATCCCGGCGGTGGTCTCGGGGAACGACCGCACGCACGTCCCGGCGGTCTACGCGCTGGAGCGGTTGACACCGCAGACGTGGCTGGTGCTGGAGATCAGCAATCGCCAGCTCGTTGGCCTGCCCTACAGCCCCCACGTCGCCGTGGTCACCAACATCGCCCCGCACCACCTGGACGACCATGGGAGCCTGGAGGCGTACGTGGAGGCCAAGCGGACGATCGTGCGCTGGCAGCGCCCCTCAGATTGCGCGGTGCTGAACGCGGACGATCCGCTGGTGGCGGGCATGGCCTCGGGACTGGGCGCGCAGGTCCACTGGTTCAGCCGTCGTCGCGTGGTCCCCCGGGGCGCGTACCTCGCGGACGGCTGGCTCGTGCTGGCGGGTCGGCAGCCAGTGCGCGTGCTGGATGCTGCGGCGCTGGCAGTGCCCGGGGACCACGTGGTCGAGAACGCCCTGGCCGCCATGGCGGCAGCGGCGATCGTGGGAGTGCCGCCCGAGGCCATGGCGCAAGCCCTGCGCGCCTTCCGGGGGCTTCCCTATCGATGCCGGCTGGTGGCCGAGCGCGACGGCGTCGCCTTCTATGAGGACTCGCTGGCCACCAACCCGGCGGCGGCCGCCGCGGCGATCCGCAGCATGCGCCGGCCGGTCCACCTGATCGCGGGCGGGTACCGCCAGACGCCGCGCGCGGAGGAGTTCGAGCCGATGGTCGATGCTCTGGCCGCGATCGCGACGCGTGGCGTCTACCTGATCGGTGCCACGGCGCCCGTGCTGGCTGCGGCGCTGGCCCCGCTGGCGCGGGCCCGCGGGCTGGCCGTGGTCCAGGTGCAGACGCTGGAGCGCGCCGTGGCAGCGGCGCGGGCTGCGGCGCGTCCCGGCGAGGCGGTGCTGCTGTCGCCCGGCTGCGAGAGCTTCGACCAGTTCGCGGACTATCGGGAGCGCGGCGACCGGTTCTGCCAGCTGGTCGCGTCGCTGCCTGCGATGGCCGTCGAGGAGGCGGGGCGCTAGTGGGCACCGTCGCGGCCCTGCATCGACGCACCGGCGACGTGGCGCTCTTCGCGTGCGTGCTGGCCCTGGTGGCCGTGGGCCTGGTGATGGTGTACAGTGCGAGCAGCATCGTGGCGCTCGAACGGGTGCAGGACAGCGCGTACTTCTTCAAGCGCCAGGCCCTGTGGGCGGCGCTGGGACTGGCGGCGCTGGGCGTGGCGTGGCACGTGCACTACCTCCACTGGCGGCGTCTGGCCGTGCCGGTGCTGCTGGTAGCGGTGGTGCTCATGGGACTGGTCCTGATCCCGGGGATCGGGGTCGTCGCGGGCGGCGCCCGGCGCTGGCTCGTCGTCGGGCCGCTGCGCCTGCAGCCGGTCGAGCTCGCCAAGCTGGCGGTGCTGCTCTACGTCGCGCAGTTCGCCACCCGGCGCGGGCTGAGCATGGGGGATGTCCGGCGCGGCGTGGTCCCACCGTTGCTGATCACCGGGCTGCTGGGCGCGCTGGCGCTGCGCCAGCCCGACATGGGCTCGGCGCTGGTGCTGGGGGCGGCGGTGTTCGTCATGCTGTTCCTGGGCGGCGCGCGACCGCTGCACCTGGGGCTGATCGCGGGCGCCGCGCTCCCGCTGGTGGCCGCAGCCGTGGTGGTGGCCGACTACCGGATGGCGCGGATCGTGGCGTTCCTGAACCCGTGGCGCGATCCGCAGGGGGCGGGCTTCCACATCATCCAGGCGCTGCTGGCGTTCGGCTCCGGCGGCATCGTCGGCCTGGGACTGGGCGCCAGCCGGCAGAAGTTCTTCTACCTTCCGGAGCGGCACACGGACTTCATCTTCGCCATCCTCGGGGAGGAGCTCGGGCTGGTGGGCACGCTGGGGCTGCTGGTGCTGTTCGCGGTGTTTGCGTACCGCGGGTTGCGCATCGCGGCGTACGCGCCCGACCGGTTCGGCAGTCTGCTCGCGGCCGGCATCACGATATCGGTGACGGGGCAGGCGCTGCTCAACATGGGCGTGGCGACCGGCAGCCTGCCGGTGACCGGCGTCCCGCTGCCGTTCGTCAGTTTCGGTGGCTCGTCCATGGTCACCACGATGCTCCAGGTCGGGGTGCTGCTGAACATCTCGCGGTACGCGCAGCGTGCCCGACCGGCCGAGCGGGCGCCTGCCCGGCCCGGGCACCAGCCTGCCCGGACGGGCGGCGTTCGCGCGCTCGTGGCGCCATGAAGGTCGTCATCACGGGCGGTGGCACCGGCGGGCATGTGTACCCCGGCCTGGCCATTGCGGAGGCGCTGCGGCGGCGGCACCCGGACGCGGGGATCGTGTTCATCGGCGGCGACCGCTTGGAGGCGCAGATCGTGCCGCAGGCAGGGTGGCCGTACCGCAGGATCCGCGCCCGGCCGCTGGTGCGGGGCCGCGGCGTCGCCATGGTCGGCGCGCTGGTCGCCACCGGCGTGGGCGCGGCCCAGGCGCTGGCCGTACTGGCCCGCCTGTGGCCCGACGTGGTGGTCGCCACCGGCGGGTACGTGAGCGTGCCCGTGGGCGTGGCGGCCGTCGCCCTGGGGCGACCGCTGGTGCTGCAGGAACAGAACATGCGGCCAGGACTGGCGAACCGCGTACTGGCCCGCTGGGCGCGGTGGGTCTCGGTGCCCCATCCTGCGGCGGGTGCCCGCCTCGGTGCGCGGCGCGTGGAGGTCACCGGCGTCCCGGTCCGCCAAAGGGCACTGGAGGGCGAGCGCGCCCGTGGCCTGGCCCGCTGGGGGCTCGACCCCGAGCGGCTGACGCTGCTCGTGCTCGGTGGCAGCCAGGGCGCCGACAGCCTGAACCGCGCGGCCTGCCGCCTCGCCGACCTCCTGATGGGCGAGGGCGGCCTGCAGCTGCTGCACCAGACCGGCGCGGCCCACGTTCAGTGGGTCCGCGAGGCGATCGACCGGCGTGACCGTGGCCCTGGAGCGATCCGCCACGTGGCGGTGCCGTACCTGGATCCGATCGGCGACGCCTACGCCTGCGCGGACTTGGTGCTCTGCCGCGCAGGCGCGGCGACGCTGGCCGAGGTCACCGCATGGGGCCTGCCGGCCATCTTGGTGCCGTATCCACACGCCGCCGACGGACACCAGGAGGACAACGCGGCGGTCCTGGTGGCCGCCGGCGCCGCGGTGCGCATCGCCGACGCGGCGCTGGGTGACGGCGCGTTGCTCGAGGTCGTGCGCGCGTTGATCGCGGATGGCGCCCGGCGCGCGGCGATGGCGAGGGCGAGCCGCCAGCTGGGGCGGCCCGACGCCGCCGAGGTGGTGGCGACGCTGGTGGCGCGGACCGCGCAGCGCGCCGTCGCCCGGGAGGCGCCAGCGTGATCGCGCGGGGCGCACACCTGCACTTCGTGGGGATCGGCGGCGCCGGCATGAGCGCGCTGGCCCAGGTGCTGCTGCACCGCGGCTACGGCGTCTCGGGATGCGACCTGCGCGAGTCCGAGGCCACGGCGCGCCTGCGCCGGCTCGGGGTCGGCATCGCGTGCGGGCACGACGCGACGCACGTAGACGGCGCCGACGCGCTGGTGGTCTCGCGGGCCATCGGGGAGGGCAACGCCGAGGTGGACGCGGCGCGGCGGCGCGGCTTGCCGGTCTACCATCGGGCCGAGCTGCTGGGGGCCGTGATGGCGGCCGGCCGTGGCGTCGCCGTCGTCGGAACGCACGGCAAGACCACGACCGCGGCGATGCTGGCGCGGGTGCTCACGGCGGCCGGGCTCGACCCGACGGCGCTCATCGGCGCCGAGGTGCCCGACTACGATGGGAACGCGCGGGCTGGCCGCGGCGAGTGGATCGTGGCCGAAGTCGACGAGAGCGACGGGTCGCTGGTCCACGTGCGGCCCGCGGCGGCGGTGCTGACCAGCCTGGACGCCACCGACCACCGGGACTTCTACACGTCGGCGGCGCACCTGGTGGGTGTGTTCGCGCGCTTCCTGCGGGGCGTGACGCATGATGGCTTCGTGGCGGCCTGCATCGACCACGCGGCGGTGCGCGCGGTCGTCGCCGGGCTCGGGCGCGCCGTGGTCACCTACGGCTTTCATCCGAAGGCCGAGGTGCGCGGCGACGCGGTGCGCGTGGACGGAACACACACCCGCGCGCGCCTGACCGTGGGCGGGCGGCCGGCAGGGGAGCTGGAGTTGCAGGTACCGGGCCGGCACAACGTCGCCAACGCCCTGGGGGCCCTGGCCGCGGCCCGCGCGGTGGGAGTGCCCCTGGAGACCGCGCTGGCAGCCCTGCGGGGGTACCGGGGGGCCGCGCGCCGGTTCGCGATTCGCGGCGAGGCTGCCGGCGTGCTGGTCGTCGACGACTACGCGCACAACCCGGTGAAGCTGGCGGCGGTGCTGCAGGCCGCGCGGGAGGGGTGGCCCGGGCGGCGCCTGGTGGCCGTCTTCCAACCCCACCGGTTCTCGCGCACGCGGACGACGCACCGCGCCTTCGGCGAGGTGTTCGCGCTGGCCGACGAGGTGATCGTGACGGAGATCTACCCCGCCGGCGAGCGCCCGGTCCCGGGGGTCAGCGCGCAGCTGATCGTGGACGCCGTCGGCCGGCACCGCGCGGTGACCTACTGTCCCACCGCCGAGGACGTCCTGGCCGCGCTGGAGCGGCTGGTGCGGCCGGGCGACCTGGTGCTGACGCTGGGCGCGGGCGACATCGGCGCAGTGGCGGACGCGCTGCTGGGGCGCCTGCGGTTGCGCGATCCGGCGCCGGCCGGCGCGGAGGAGCGGTCGTGACGACGGTGGCGCGGCCGCTGGCCGCCCTCGAGCAACGGCTCCGGGCCGTCGTGCGCGACGTGCGGCGCAACGCGCCGCTGGCGCGCCACGTCTCGTTCCGCATCGGCGGCCCGGCCGACCTCCTGGTCATTCCGCGGTCGATGCGGGAACTCCGGGCGGCCTGCGACGTCCTGTTCGCCGAAGGCGTCCGTCCGGTGGTGCTGGGCGCGGGCTCGAACGTCCTGATCGGCGACCGCGGGATCCGCGGCGTCGTCGTCAAGCTCGGGAAAGGGCTCGACCGCGTGCACATCGACGGTACGCGGGTGGTCGCGGAGGGCGGCACGGGCCTGCCAGCCCTGGCGTTGCGCACGGCACGAGCAGGGCTTGCCGGTCTGGAGTTCGCCGCGGGCATTCCCGCGTCGGTGGGGGGGGCCGTGGTCATGAACGCCGGCGCGCATGGCCACGCCATGGGTGAGGTGGTGTACGCGGTCGACCTCCTCACCCCCGACGGCCCGCGCCGGCTGCACCGGGCCGCGCTGCAGTTCGGGTACCGGACGTCGGTGCTGCAGACGGAGCCCTGGATCGTCGCGTCGGCCACGCTGGTGCTGCAGCCCGACGAGCCTGCGGCGGTGATGCGCCGGATGGAGGCGTGGCTGGCGCTGCGGGGAGCCACCCAGCCGATCGGCCCGCCCAGCTCCGGGTGCATCTTTCGCAACCCGCCCGGGGACCACGCCGGTCGCCTGATCGACGCGGCGGGCCTGAAGGGGCTGGCGGTGGGGGGCGCGCGGATCTCGGAGGTGCACGCGAACTACATCGTGAACACCGGCGGGGCGACGGCGGCCGACGTGCTGGCGCTCATCGAGCAGGTGCGCACGCGGCTGGCCGTGCACGCCGGGGTACACCTCGACCTGGAGGTCAAGCTGCTGGGCGACTTCTGAGACGATCGAGACGACGCCGTCGCACCTGGATCGTGATCATGCCTCTGACCTCGCACACCTCGCACGCAGCATCGTCGGTTGCCCGATGGCGCCGTCGGCGTCTCGCGCAGGCGCCACACCGCCCTGCGCGGTCCCCGCAGGCAGCCCCCTCCGGGGCAGGCACCGCTCCCGTCGCGGCAGGGTCCCCGGCTTCGGTCCTTCGGATCCTCCGCTTTGGCGTCGTCATGGCCTGGCTCCTGGCGGTGGTGTCGGTCCCGGGGTCGGCGTTCTTCCAGGTACGGCGTCTGGAGGTGACCGGGGCCCGCGTCCTGTCGCCCGACGCTGTCGCGGCTGTCGCCGGGATCGCCTCGGGCCGCCCACTGATCACCGTCCGGCCGGCAGACGCACAGGCGCGGCTCCAGGCCCACCCGCGCATCAGCGCGGCCCGCGTGCGCGTGCGGTGGCCGGACGCGGTCGAGATCGAGGTGACCGAGCGGATCCCCCGCGTGGCGGTGGGCAGCGGCGGGCAGTTCGCCCTGGTCGGGGACGACGGGATCGTGGTCGCCGTCGCCGCCGACCCGGCCGGACTGCCCGTGGTGGACGACCGCGTGGCACCGCCACAGGTGCTGGTTCCGGGTGCCCGCGTGGCCACCGGGGCGGTGCGCGCAGCCCTGGGGGCCCTGGACGCGCTCCCCGCCCCCATGGCGGCGCGGTTGGCGCGGGTGGTCGTGCGCGAGGGCGGCGATGTCGCCATGGCGTTCGCCCCGGACCTCGTCGTCCGCGCTACGCTGCGGGAGGACCTCCCCGACCGCCTGGCGCGCCTTCCCGAGATGCTGGAGGCGCTCGTCGCCCGCGGCATCGTGCCGCGGATCGTCGACCTCCGGTACGCGGGGTCGCTGGTCGTGGTGCCGGTACGAGGAGGAGATGTCCGGTAGGCGTGGAATAGCCGCCTAGATCTGGGGGCAGCCGAAGCCATTCGCCTACTACAGGTAGCATATGGCGCGACGAGGCTCCATCGCGGGCCTGGATATTGGGACCACGAAGGTCGCGGCCATCGTGGCAGAGGCCGACGACGACGGCGATGTCCACATCGTCGGCGTCGGGACGGCCCCGTCGCCCGGGGTGCGCCGCGGCGTGGTCGTCGACCTGGACGGGACGGCGGCGGCCATCGGGCAGGCGCTGGAGCGCGCCCAGCGGATGGCCGGCGTGGAGGTGCGTACGGCCTACGTGGCGGTCTCCGGCGAGCACATCGCGTCGGCCGAGGCCCGCGGCGTGGTGGCGGTGGCGCGTACCGACCACGAGATCGGCGACGGGGACGTGGCGCGCGTGATCGACGCCGCCCGCATGGCCGCGCTGCCGCCGTCCGACCGTGAGGTGATCCACCTGCTGCCGCGCGACTTCATCGTCGACGGGCAGGACGGGGTGAAGCGGCCGGTCGGGATGTACGGCACGCGGCTGGAAGTGGAGGCCCACATCGTCACCGGCGTCGCTACGGCGCTGGCCAACGTGGCCAAGTGCGCGCAGCGCGCCGGGGTCGAGGTCGACGCCATGGTCCTCGAGCCGCTGGCCTCCGCGGAGGCGGTGCTGGCCCCCGACGAGCGCGAGCTCGGTGTGGTGGTCGCCGACATCGGCGGCGGCACGACCAGCGTGGCGGTCTTCGCCAACGGCGGGTTGTGCCACGCGGCGATCCTCCCGGTGGCCGGCCAGCACCTGACCGGCGACATCGCCGTGGGCTTGCGCACGGCCATGCCCGAGGCCGAGAAGCTCAAGGTGCGGTGGGGCGCGGCGGCGCCGGCGTACGTCAGCGAGGGCGAGATGATCGAGGTGTACGCCGTCGGGGGCCGTCAGCCGCGGATCCTGCCGCGGCGGGCCCTGGCCGAGGTCATCGAGCCGCGCCTGGAGGAGATCTTCGCGCTGGTGGAGGACGAGATCCGACGCAGCGGGTTCCTGCACCGTGTGCCCGCCGGCATCGTGCTGACGGGCGGGACCGCGCAGCTCGAGGGCATCGATGGCTACGCCGAACAGCGCCTGCGCATGCCGGCGCGCATCGGAGCGCCCAGCCACATCGCCGGCCTGGTGGAAGCGGTGGGGTCGCCCGCCTTCGCCACCGGGGTGGGGCTGGTCCTCTACGGCGCCCGCGGCCGCGCCTACACCGCCGGGGGCGCGCGCAACGGCGCGGCGTCGTTCTGGGCGCGTGCGCGGGCGTGGTTGCGCGACGTGCTGCAGGGCGGATGACCGCGGGTCACCCGGTGCACGGGTCAGTGCAGGGACGTGTGGGTCCAGGAGGAACGCGCGGATCAGGAGGAGGAGCGCCGATGGCCAACCCGGAGCGTGATCTTCGTCGATATGCCGCCGCGATCAAGGTCGTGGGCGTCGGCGGAGGTGGCAGCAACGCGGTCAACCGCATGATCGCCACCGGCCTGCGCGGCGTGGAGTTCATCGCCATCAACACCGATGCCCAGGCCCTGGCGCTCTCGTCGGCCGACCGCAAGATCCACGTGGGCGCCAAGCTCACGAAGGGGCTGGGGGCGGGCGGGGATCCTGCCGTCGGTCGGCAGGCGGCCGAGGAGAGCCGCGAAGAGCTCCACGACGCGCTGGCAGGGGCGGACATGGTCTTCATTACGGCCGGCATGGGCGGCGGCACCGGGACCGGCGCCGCTCCGGTGATCGCCGAGCTGGCCCGCGAGCACGGCGCCCTGACCATCGGGGTCGTGACCCGGCCCTTTGGCTTCGAGGGTAAGCGCCGGGCCGCCGTGGCCGACGAGGGCATTCGGACCCTCAAGCAGAAGGTCAACACGCTCATCACCATCCCCAACGACCGGCTGCTGCAGATCATCGACCGGCAGGCCACGGTGATCGAGGCGTTTCGCACGGCCGACGACGTGCTGCGCCAGGGGGTCCAGGGCATTGCGGATCTCATCACCATCCCCGGGTTGATCAACCTGGACTTCGCCGACGTCCGCACCATCATGGCGGAGGCGGGCTCGGCGCTGATCGGGATCGGGGTCGGCACCGGCGAGGACCGGGCCGTGCGCGCGGCGCAGGCGGCGATCAGCAGCCCGCTGCTGGAGACCTCGATGGACGGTGCCCGCGGCGTGCTCATCAACGTGACGGGCGGATTGGACCTGGGATTGCTGGAAGTGAGCGAGGCGGCCCAGATCGTGCGGGACGCCGCCGATCCCGAGGCGAACATCATCTTCGGCGCGGTGATCGACGAGAAGGCGCGGGACGAGGTGCGGATCACGGTGATCGCCACCGGCTTCGAGGCGGCCCGGCGGGACGACGCGGTGCCGGCGCCCGGTCAGGAACGCGCCCGCGAGCCGGTGAAGCTCATCGACGACCTGGACATTCCGGCGTTCCTGCGGCGGCGTTAGGGCCCGCGCGTCCCGGCGCCATCCGCGCGGCCGGGCGGGCGCACGCGCCCGCTGGCGGATCGGTCCCGGCCAGGCCAGCATCGTGGACGACGTGTCAGCGGTCGGAGGAGACGGACCGGCGCTCGCCGAGCGTCTGGAGGTCGCGCGCCGGATCGTCGAGGTGCTCTTCCCCGGCGCGGTGCCGGCGGACCAGGCGCCCCCCCTGTTCTTCCTGCCGGCGATGGACGCGCCCGGCGTGCGGTTCGTGGACCTGCGACGCCGGCTGGAGCCGCTGGGCTTCCTCCCGTTGCTGCGGCGGCGCGACGGCCGGCTGGCGCTCCTGCTGCTGCCCAGGCCCCCACGCGGTCGCTGGGCCTGGCAGGTCAACCTCCTCCTGCTGCTGGCGACCGTGGCCACGACGTTCGTCGCGGGCTACCTGCAGTCGCAGGCGCTGGTGCGCGCCGGGTTCCTGGACGCGCCCGTGGCCGGCGGGGTGCTGTTCTCGGCCTCGGTGATGTTCATCCTGGGAGCGCACGAGATGGGGCACAAGCTTGTGGCGATCCGCCGTGGCATCGACGCCAGCCTGCCCTACTTCCTGCCGATGCTGCCGCCAGTGGGCACCATGGGCGCGGTGATCGTCACGCGAACCCCTGCGCCCGACCGCGACAGCCTCATGGACCTGGGCGCGTCCGGACCCGTGGCCGGCTTCCTGGCCGCCATTCCCGTGCTCCTCTACGGGATCTCGCGCTCGTACGTGGTGACCCCGACCGGCCTGGAAGGGTTCCTGGCGATTCCCGACCCGCTGCTCATCCGCTGGCTCGTCGACTGGCTGCTCCCGCGTCCGCCCGAGGCGGTCGTGCTCGGCCACCCCGTGCTGTTCGCTGGCTGGATCGGCTTGATCGTCACCAGCATCAACCTGCTGCCGGCCGGGATGCTGGACGGTGGGCACGCCGTGCGAGCGTTGTTCGGCCCACGGGTGCACCTGGTGGTCTCGTATGCTGGCGCCGCTCTGGCCGCGGTCATGGGCTTCCTGCCCATGGCGCTGCTGATCCTCCTTCTGATGCGGCGTGGCCACGTGGGTCCCCTGGACGACGTCACCCCCATCAGCCGGTCGCGCTGGCTCGTGGGCGGGGTGCTGCTGGTGATCTTCATGCTGAGCGCGGTCCGGTTGCCGCTCGGGTGGTGATGGGATCCCGGGCCGGTGGCCGCGCAGGCCGGGACCCGCGCCGGTGGTGGCGGGCGGCCCGCGCCGTGGCGGCCAAGGAGCTCGCCGAGACGCGCCGCGATCGGCGCACGGTGGTCGCAGCCGTGCTCCTCCCGGCCCTGCTCATGCCCGTTGCGGTCTTCGTCCTCCCGATGCTCGCGCGCCAGCAGCAGACAGCGTTGGAACGTCGGCCGGTGCGGGTAGCGCTCACCGGTGGCGACGCCGGGGGGCTGGTCGCCGATGGGCTCACCGAAGGCGTGCTGCACCCGGTGACCGTCTCCGATCCGCAGGACGCCCTCCTGCGGGGCGAGGTGGACGCCGTCCTGGTGGACACCGGCCCGCGCCCCGGCGGGCCGCGCCGGGTCGTCATTCTGTACGACGAGAGTCGGCCGGCGTCGCGCGCGGCGCTTGAGCGGCTGACGAGGCTGGTGGCGCGCCGGGCCCTCCACGACCTCGAGACGGCGGCGCGGGCACGGGGGTTGGACCCCGCGGCGCTGGTCACGATCGGCCTCGAGCCCCGAAACGTCGCGCCGCCGCATCGCGTGGGCGCGCACCTGCTGGCCACGGCCCTGCCCTTCTTCCTGGCGGTGTGGCTGCTGCTGGGCGGGCAGTACGCCGCCCTCGACGTAGGGGTGGGGGAGCGCGAGCGGGGCAGCCTGGACGCGCTGCTGACCGCGCCCGCACCCCGGTCGGCGATCGTGCTCGGGAAGTTCCTGGCGGTCCTCGCGCCGGCGACCCTCGCGCTGGTGGTGATGGTGGCCGCGGGCGTGGCGTCGGCCCGGCTGGGCGCGCGGTTGCTCTCACCAGGGCCTGTGGAGGTGACGCTGCCCCTACCAGCTGCCGGCCTTCTGCTCGTCGTGGGGATGTCCCTGGCGGCCCTGCTCTCGGCGCTCCAGCTCGCCGCCAGCCTGGGCGCACGCACGCTCGGGGAAGCGCAGCAGGCGTTCACGGCGCTCTACCTGCTCGTGGCGGTGCCGGTGGCCCTGGAGCCGTTCCTCGGCCACTGGGCGGCCTCCTGGTGGGCGCCGTTGGTGCCCGTGCTGAACGCGGTGGGGGCGTTCCGCGGGGTCCTGCTGGGGGATGCCCGGCCGTGGGCCCTGGCGGTGACGGTGGGGTCGCTGGGGCTTGCGGCCGTTCCGGTGCTGGCCCTGGGGGCGCGCTTGCTCGAGGCGGACCGGCGAACGAACTGACGCCAGGGGCCAGCCCGGGCCCGAAAACGGGCGCCCGCGCGCGCCCAGCGCGTCCCAGCGGCGCTGGGCGACGTTGACACGCTAGATCTTGGGCTCCTAGAATCAACGGTGCCTCTACCGGTGGGGGCCCCCTATGCGATGCCCGCTCTGTGGCCACGAGGACAGTAAGGTGTTGGACTCCCGGCCGGTCCTGGAGGGCCGGGCCGTGCGGCGCCGGCGCGAGTGCAAGGCCTGCGGGCGTCGGTTCACCACCTACGAGCGGCCCGACCTGGCCCCGCTCATGGTGGTGAAGCGCGACGGGCGGCGCGAGCCGTTCGACCGGCAGAAGATCCTGAACGGCCTGCTGCGCGCGTGCGGCAAGCGGCCCATCTCGATGGAGGCGCTGGAGCAGCTGGTGGACGACGTGGAACGGGAGGTCCGGCAGATGGGCGCCCAGGAGGTCGCGTCCGCCGCCATCGGCGACCTGGTCATGGAGCGTCTGCGCCGGCTGGACGACGTCGCCTACGTGCGGTTTGCGTCCGAGCACCGCCGCTTCCGGGACGTCGACTCGATTGCCGAGGAGATCGAGACCCTCAAGGAACGCAAGCGGCGCGAGGAAGCCGCGCGCGCGCAGGTGCCGCTGCTCCCCATCCCTGACACGCGACCCCGGTAGGTCGACCGCAGCCCATGGAGGTGCCCTGATGGAAGGCGCGTCGTCGTTCTCGCAGCCGCTGGCATCGCCCCGCCTCGCCGCAGCCGCCGCACCGGACCTGCCAGCCCAGACCCTTGCCGCGTTCGGCGGCGACGAGCTCCGGGCGCGCGTCTTCCACGACAAGTACGCCCTGCGGGACCGCGAGGGCCGGGTCCTGGAGCACACGCCGCAGGAGATGTGGCGGCGCATCGCCCGCGAGCTGGCGTCGGTGGAGGCCACGCCGGCGCTGCGGGAGGAGTGGGAGCGGCGCTTCTACTGGCTGCTCGACGCGTTCCGGTTCATCCCCGGGGGCCGCATCATGCACGGGGCGGGGAATCCCAAGCGCGTCACCCTGCTCAACTGCTACGTCCTCCCCGTGAAGGACGACTCCATCGAGGCCATCTTCGAGTGGACCAAGGAGGCGGCGCGCACCTACAGCCTGGGCGGCGGCGTGGGGACCGACATCTCGATCCTCCGGCCCCGGGGGGCGCCGGTGAACAACGCCGCCCGCAGCAGCACCGGCGCCGTGTCGTTCATGGAGCTGTTCTCCCTGACCACCGGCACCATCGGGCAGGCAGGGCGCCGCGGCGCCCTCATGATCACCATCGCCGATTCGCACCCCGACGTCCTGGACTTCATCAAGGTGAAGCGGAACCTGGACAAGGTGCGGTACGCCAACATCAGCGTGCGCGTCTCCGACGCCTTCATGCGGGCTGTGGAGGAGGACGGTACCTGGGACCTGGTCTTCGAGAACGAGCGGGCCACGGTGCGACGCACGGTCCGGGCCCGGGAGGTCTGGACGGAGCTGATCCGCGGGGCGCGCGACTACGCCGAGCCGGGCGTCATCTTCTGGGACACCGTCAAGCGCTGGTCCACCTCCGAGTACAACGGCATGGGGGTCATCACCACCAACCCGTGCAGTGAGATCCCGCTGGAGCCCTACGGCTGCTGCTGCCTGGGCAACGTCAACCTGGCGGGCTTCGTCCGCGACGAGTTCACCAGCCAGGCCCGGGTGGACTGGGACCCGCTGGAGCGGGCCCTGCGGTACGCCACGCGGTTCCTGGACAACGTCCTGGACTACAACGCCGAGAAGCACCCCCTGCCCGCGCAGAAGGCCGCCAGCCTGTACTCGCGGCGCATCGGTGTGGGGTTCACGGGCCTGGGCGACATGCTGATCAAGCTGGGCCTGCGCTACGACAGCGACGAGGCGATCCAGTTCGTCGACGGCCTGTTCGACCGGATCAAGAACACGGTCTACGACGAGAGCGTCTCCCTGGCCGCCGAGAAGGGTCCCTTCCCGGGCTACGACCGCGACGCGCACCTGTCCTCACCGTTCATCCAGGGGCTGGCGCCACGGGTGCGGCAGCGGATCGAGCGCCACGGGCTGCGGAACGTCGCGCTGCTCACGGTGCCACCGGTCGGCTCGGGCGCCGCGCTGGCGGGCGTGACCAGCGGGATCGAGCCGATCTTCGACCTGTCGTACATTCGGCGCAGCGAGTCGCTGTCCCAGGACGTGTTCCGCGTGTACCACCCGCTGGTGCGGGAGTACATGGCGCGGTTTGGGGTGGAGCGCGAGGAGGACCTGCCCGACTACTTCGTGACCGCCCACCAGATCCGGCCCGAGGGGCGCGTGCGGATGCAGGCGACGATCCAGCGCCACATCGACCACTCCATCTCCTCGACCGTCAACCTGGCCCACGACACGCCGCCCGAGGAGGTCGAGCGCATCTACCTGCTGGCGTGGAAGCTGGGGTGCAAGGGCATCACCGTGTACCGCGAGGGGAGCCGCGAGGGGATCCTGATCACCGACGAGCACGCGCGGAGTCAACCCGTCGTCGCCACCGTCGCCCCGGTGGCCCCGGCGCGGCTGTCGGTGACGCCGCGGCCCCGCCCCAAGGTGACCACCGGTCGGACCGAGCGCGTGGAGACGCCGCGGGGTCGCGTCTACGTGGTCATCAACGAGGACGAGCTGGGCATCTGCGAGGTGTTCGTGCACTCGCTGGACGTGGAGGCCGAGGCGATCGGCCGCATGGCGTCGCTGGCCCTGCGCGGCGGGCTGGACCCCCGCGACGTCATCGAGCAGCTCTGGCGCGTGCAGAGCCGTGAGGTGGCGTTCGATCGCTCGGCCGACGGCACGGTGGTCCGCGTGACGACCATCGCCCAGGCGGTGGCCCTGGCCCTGGGCCGCGCGCTCTACGGCGACGGGTTCCGCCCGGACAAGGCCTTCCCGCGCGCCGACGCGCTGCCCGACCCCGGCCCGCGGGCCCGCCAGCAGACGCTGCGCTTCGCCCCGTCCGCCGCGGCGTCGCCGCTCGCGCCCGTGGCCGGGGGGACCGGCGAGGGGGTGGCGGAGGCGCAGCAGGTCCGGGGCATGGGTGACATGGCCCTGGAGTTCATCGGCATCTGCCCCGACTGCGGCAGCTCGCTGGTCCACGAGAACGGCTGCGCGACCTGCCGGCAGTGCGGGTACTCACGATGCTGAGCCCGGGCCGCTGAGCCCGGGCCCGTGGCCCCAGGCCGCGCTCTCCGGTCGGATCGCGTTCCGGGGCGCGGCCCCAGGCCGGCCGTGCGCTCCGTTCGCGCCCGATCTCTACGCGTGTGCAGGGGGCTGACGGCCGCCCGTCCGCCCGCGTCGGGCGGGCGCCGTGCGATGAGCGCCGTGCGGTCGCGCGCTCGCCTCCGGGCACCCCTCCACGCCTGCGGGAACGTGCTACACTGAAGGGCAACCATGGCACACCGCGGACGCCGGGAGCCGGCCGCCGGCGCCATGGGGTCATCCGGCGAGCCGGCAGCGGGGCGTCGAGGCGAAATCGGAGGGAGCAGGGATGCGCGGGATCATCGCAGGTGCGGCGGTACTGCTGGTGCTGACAACGGCCGTCGGGGGGAGCGCACAGACACGCACCCAGCCGCAGGGGCCGGCCAACTGGATCATCGTGCCGGGACATGCCGTGGGCGACATCCAGCTGGGCATGACGCAGCAACAGGTGCTGAACCGGCTGGGCATGCCCGACGAGATCTCCAACGATCGGGCCGCCGACGGCGGGCTCAACGTCTACTGGGTCTACCCGCAGGGCGACCGGTCGGTGCTGGTCGTCTCGTGGACCAAGCGGCAGGGCGAGGCCGGCGGCGTGGACTTCATCTTCACCGACCACGCCCGATTCGTCACGAGCAAGGGCGTGGCGTTGGGGCAGTCGACCTTCCGCGACGTCTTCACGCACTACGGCCCGCCCGAGCGGCTCTCCGGCGTGGGCCGGGGCGCGGTGTTGCTGTCGTACGAGGCGGAGGGGATCCGCTTTCGCATCGAGGGCGACCAGGGTCGCGTGAGCGCCGTAACCGTCGTGCCCCGCAAGTAGCCGCGGCCCGACCCGGCTGGTATGCTAGCCGTGGGGGGAGCGCGGGACGGCAGGCGCCGTCCCGATGGGGGTGTCGCCGTGACGCGTCGCATGGGCAGCATGGTGGTGGCGCTGGTGGTCGGGCTGGCGGTCGGCGCCGCCGGTCCGGTGTCGCCGGCAGCAGGGCAGACGAGCCTGGTGCTGGCGTTCGTCCCGTCGCTGGACGCGCAACGGGTGCTGGCCACGGGCAGCACGCTGGCGAAGATGCTGGAGGTGGCGACCGGCTACCGGGTGCGGGCGGAGGTGCCCACGAGCTACGCGGCCACCATCGAGGCGATGTGCGCCAACCGCGTGGACGTGGCGTTCCTCGCGCCGTTCGCCTACGTGCTGGCCAACCAGCGCTGCGGGGCGGACGTCCGCCTGGTGAGCATTCGGGCCAATCTGCCCTTCTACAAGTCGCAGATCCTCTACCGGGCCGACCTCAACGTGAAGTCCCTGCAGGACCTGCGCGGGAAGCGCTTCGCGTTCGTCGACCCGGCGTCGGCGTCGGGGTACCTGTTCCCGGCCGCGCTGCTCAAGAAACACGGCATCGACCCCGACCGCTTCTTCAGTCAGGTCGTCTTCGCGGGCGGACACGACAAGGTGGTCCTGGCCATCTACACGGGATCGGTGGACGCGGGCGCCACGTTCGGTGACGAGGTCTTCAGCGACGCGCGGACCCGCGTGGAGGCCCAGTACCGGGACGTCAAGGACAAGGTCAGGGTGCTGATGTACACCGACCCCATCCCCAACGACACCGTCGCCTTCCGGCGCGGCCTGGCCGAGGACGTGAAGGAGCGCACCGCCAAGGCGTTGTTGCGGATCGCCGAGACCGCGCCGGGGAAGGAGACGATCGACCGCCTGTACCAGATCCAGGGGTTCGCCGACTTCCAGGCGCTGACCACGACCTACAAGATGACGAAGCTCAAGACGTTCGACGAGTACTTCCAGCCGATCCGCGACGCGGCCAAGTTCCTCGGGCTCAACCTGGAGGAGCTCGTACGGCCGCGGTGACCCTCGGGCGTGCGGGCTGGGACAGGCGGGGGAGAGGGGCGGACCTCTCCCCCGCCGCATGAGGAGCGCCCATGGCCGGGGCGGCGGTCCGCGTCGAGCACCTGACCAAGGTCTACCCCGACGGCACCCGGGCCCTGACCGACGTCACCTTCGCCGTCCGCCCGGGCGAGTTCCTCATCGTCATCGGGCTGTCGGGGTCGGGCAAGTCCACGCTGATGCGGTGCATCAACCGCCTCATCGAGCCCACCAGCGGCAAGGTCTACGTCGACGACGTCGACGTCACGGCGCTGTCGCCCGAGCAGCTGCGCGTCCTGCGCCGCCAGATCGGGATGATCTTCCAGCAGTTCAACCTGGTCAAGCGCGAGACGGTCCTGACCAACGTGCTCACGGGCCGGCTGGGCTACACCCCGTCGTGGTGGGCGCTGGTCAACTACTGGCCGCGGGAGCTGCGGGAGCGGGCCCTGGCACACCTGGAGACCGTGGGGATTCCCGAGAAGGCGCACACCCGTGCCGACCAGCTGTCGGGCGGCCAGCAGCAGCGCGTGGGCATCGCCCGGGCCCTCATGCAAAGCCCGAAGCTGATCCTGGCCGACGAGCCGGTGGCGAGCCTCGACCCGGCGACGTCCCACTCGGTGCTGCAGTACATCGAGGCCCTGAACCGGCGCGACGGCGTGACGGTGATCTGCAGCCTCCACTTCCTGAGCTTGGCCCGGCGCTACGGGACGCGGCTGATCGCGCTGAAGGCCGGGCGCATCGTCTTCGAGGGGGAACCCGCAGAGGTCGACGAGCGGCGCTTCAAGGAGATCTTCGGTGAGGACGCGGTCGAGGTCGAGATCCGCTAGGCCGACGCGCTACGGCGGGCCCCGGTGCGCGGGGGCGGGAGGCCGCCGTGGGCCGTAACGCCACGGCCCGCGCGCCGTCCGCGCCGGAGCTCCCGCGTGGGGGGCAGGGCGCGCTGCGCACGGCCGCGTGGCTGTTGGCCCTGCTCGTGATCTACGTCTACGGGTGGCGGGTCACCCAGATCAACCTGGGCGAACTGCTGCGCAAGGCGCACCTGGTGCGGCCCCTGCTGCTGGATCTGGTGCGCCCGGACGTGCTGGAGCGGCGGCCCCGGCTGCAGGTGGCGGAGGCCGGGGTCGGCCTGGAGGGCGCCGCCCCGCCCGCCCCACGGGTGGCGGGCCCGGGCCGGCTGACGGTGGACCCGGCCCGGGCGACCATCGGCCAGCCGGTGACCATCGTCGGCGAAGGGTTCGCGCCGCAGCGTCCCGTCGAGCTGCTCTGGCGCGATCAGGCGGGATCCACGGCGCCGCTGGCCCGGACCACCACCGACGCCACCGGAGCGTTTCGGGTCACCGTGCCCGTGCCCGACGTCATCGGGGTCAGCCACCACGTGGTCGCGCAGGTCCACCTCGGCGGCACGGTCCTGCGCCCCAGCAACACGCTGGCGCTCACCGCCTACCGCATGCTGGAGACCGTCTTCCTGGCCCTGATGGGCACCACGATGGCGGTGGTCTTCGCCGTGCCGCTGTCGTTCCTCGGGGCCAAGAACCTGATGGCGCGCACCCCCCTGGGGACCGGCGTGTACTACCTGATCCGCACGGTCTTCAACATCGCGCGGTCGATCGAGCCGCTGATCATGGCCACCGTGTTCGCGGTCTGGGTGGGGATCGGCCCCTTCGCCGGCGTCCTGGCCCTGGGGGTGCACTCCATCGCCTCGCTGGGCAAGCTCTACTCGGAGCAGATCGAATCGATCGATCCCGGACCCATCGAGGCCATCACCGCCACCGGCGCGACGATGTTGCAGGTGGTGCGCTACGCGGTGGTGCCGCAGATCGTCCCGCCGTTCATCGCCTTCACGATCTACCGCTGGGACATCAACGTCCGCATGTCCACCGTCATCGGCTTCGTGGGCGGGGGCGGCATCGGGTTCCTGCTCCAGCAGTACATCAACCTGCTGCAGTGGAAGCAGGCGGCGACGGTGGTGTGGGCGATCACGCTGGTGGTGGCGGGCATGGACTACCTGAGCGCCAGGGTCCGCGAGCGCATCGTCTGAGCCGATGGTCCCGGCCGTGGTGCCCGCGCTCCCCGCGGGATGGTCGTGGTGGTCCCGCGACGGGCTGGTGCTGTTGCGGGCCGACGTCCTGGCCGCCGCCGGGGTGTGCCACGCGTTCACCACCCGCCACGGCGGGATCAGCCGCGCCCCCTACGACACCCTCAACCTCAGCCGGGGCGTGGGCGACGACGGCGCGGCCGTGGCGGCCAACCGCGCCGCGGTCCTCGCCGCCCTGGGGCGCGATCCCGGCGACCACGTGGAGGTCGCCCAGGTGCACGGGCGCGACGTCGTCGTCGCCACGGCCACCGACCGGGGCCGCACCGTCGGGCGGGCCGACGGCGTGGCGTGTGAGGATCCCGCCGTGGTGCTGGCGGTGCACTGCGCCGACTGCGTGCCGGTCCTGCTGTGGGACCGCCGGCGCGGGGCGGCCGCGGCGGTGCACGCGGGCTGGCGCGGGCTGGCCGCGGGCGTGGTGGCCGCTGCCGTGGCGACCATGCGCGCCGCGTTCGGGACAGCCCCCGGGGACCTCGTCGCGGCCATCGGCCCGGCGATCGGGCCGTGCTGCTACGAGGTGGACGCGCCGGTGCGCCAGCAGTTCGCCTCCTGGCCGTGGCACGAGACGGTGTTCGTGCGCCGGCGCCCCGGCCACTGGGCCCTGGACCTCTGGGAGGCGACGCGCCAGCAGCTGCATGGCGCCGACGTGCCGGCGGACGCCGTGGTCACCGCACGCCTGTGCACCGCCCACCACCCCGCGCTGTTCTTCTCGCACCGACGCGACGGCCGCACCGGGCACATGGCGGCGTTGATCGCGCCCGTGGGATAAGCCGCGGCAGGCGCAGCGCTGCGGGTGACGTCGGGCGCCGGCCGGCGCCCACCAGGGATTGTCCGGCGGCTGGCGAATACTGGTGCGGCGTGTCCGGGATCGACGAGAGGCTGCACCGCGCGCGGGCCCGGATCGCCGCCGCGGCCGCGCGCGCCGGACGCGATCCGGCAGCGGTGACCATCGTCGGCGTGACCAAGGGCGTGGACGTCGCGCGGATCCGGGACGCGCTCGCCGCGGGGCTGCGCGACCTCGGGGAGAACCGGATCCAGGAAGCCCTGCCCAAGATCGCCGCGCTGGGCCCGGGGCCGCGGTGGCACTTCGTCGGACGGCTGCAGCGCAACAAGGCCCGGTGGGCCGCCGCGTCCTTCGCCATGGTCCACTCGGTCGACTCGGTCCCCCTGGCGGACGCCTTGGACCGGGCCGCCGCACGCGCAGGGCGACGGCTGCCTGTGCTCATCGAGGTGAACGTGGCGGGCGAGCCCACCAAGGCCGGCGTCGCGCCCGAGGAGGCCGCGGCCCTGGTGGCAGCGGTGCGGGCCCGGGCGCACCTGGAGCCGGTGGGGCTGATGACCGTGGCGCCGGTCGCGGCGTCGCCCGAGCAGGTGCGGCCGATCTTCCGGGCGTTGCGGGCGCTTCGGGATCGCCTCCGGGAGGGACCGGGCGGTCCGGCCTTCGTCGAGTTGTCCATGGGGATGAGCGACGACTTCGAGGTCGCGGTCGAGGAAGGCGCCACGCTGGTGCGCCTGGGCCGCGCGATCTTCGGACCACGCGGGACGGGGCCACGGGAGAGGCCAGGCGTCCAGGGAGAGGAGGGAGCGCAGGAGGTGTGAGGTGAGCGCGATGCAGCGCCTGTGGGCGTTCCTGGGGTTTGGCGACGAGGAGGCGGAGCCTGCGCCGCCCGACGAGGGCGAGGGGCGGCGGCGCCGCGCGCCGGTGTTCAGCCTGCACGCCGCGCGCCCGATGGAGATCGTGGTGCTGGCGCCGCGCAGCTTCGAGGAGGCGCGCGCCGGAGCCGACCACCTCAAGGCGCGGCGCCCCCTGCTGGTCAACCTCCGGGGGACGGACCGGGAACTGGCCCGGCGCATCGTGGACTTCGCCTGCGGCGTCACGTACGCCGTGGACGGGCAGATGCAGCGCGTGGGCGAGGAGATCTTCCTGTTCACGCCCAGCACCGTCACGGTCGTGGCCGACGCGCCGCGCGAGGATCCGCGGGGGCTGTTCCCGCTCCCATGACGCCCACACCCGGCAGGCGGCGCACCCGGTAGAGCCACCGGCCCGCGTCTGCCGCGGACGGGTAGCCGGTCGGCCGGACGGGTAGCCGGTCGGCCTCAGGACGTGCCGGGTGCGCAGGCGGTGCGCGGCGTCCACCCCTGCGAGGACCGTGCTACGGGCCGTCTGGATGGACGAGCAGGGCGTGCGCCTGGTGGACCAGACCCGGTTGCCGCACGAGGTCGTGGTCCTCACCTGTCAGAGCGCCGACGAGGTGGCCGAGGCGATTCGTACCCTGCGCGTGCGGGGCGCCCCGGCCATCGGCGTGGCGGCGGCGTTCGGTCTGGCCCTGACCGCGGCGCAGACCGCCGGGCAGCCGGCGGAGGCGGCGATGGCGCGGCTCGAGGCGGCGGGCACGCGCCTGGCGGCCGCCCGTCCCACGGCGGTGAACCTCCGGTGGGCGGTCGAGCGGATGCTGGCTGTGGCCCGCCGGGTCGACGCCGCGGCCCGCGCCCGGGCGCTGCGGGAGGAAGCCGAGCGCATCGCTGCGGAGGACCGTGCCGCCAACGAGACGATCGGCCGACTGGGCGCCGCGGAGATCCGTGACGGCGAGCGCGTGCTCACCTACTGCCACACGGGGGCGCTGGCCACTGCCGGCTACGGCACCGCCCTGGGGATCCTGCGCGCGGCCTGGGAGGCCGGCAAGCGCATCCAGGTCCTGGCCTGTGAGACGCGCCCGGTGCTGCAGGGTGCGCGGCTGACGGCGTGGGAGTTGCGCGCGCTGGGCATTCCCGTCACGCTGATCACCGACAACGCCGCGGGCGCGCTGATGGCGCGCGGGGAGGTGGACCGCGTCGTCGTGGGGGCCGACCGGATCGCCGCCAACGGCGACGTCGCCAACAAGATCGGGACGTACACCCTGGCGGTCCTGGCGCGCGCCCACGGCCTGCCGTTCGTCGTCGCGGCTCCCACCTCGACCGTGGACCTCGCCACGCCCAGCGGCGCCGGGATCCCCATCGAGGAGCGCCCGGCCGACGAGGTGCTCCGCATCGGCGGTGTGCCGCTGGCGCCCGCGGACGTGCCGGCCCGCAACCCGGCGTTCGATGTCACGCCCCATACGCTGGTCACCATGATCGTGACCGAGGCCGGCGTGGCGCGCCCGCCGTTCGACGTCAGCCTGGCCGCGCTGGTGCGCGCGGGGGTGGGCCGGCGATGACGGCGCGGCGCCCGGCGATGGTGCGCCACCTGGTGCTGGCCGCCGTGGCCGTCGGGTGGCTGGCCGTCGTGGTGCAGGGGATCACGTACCGCGACGCGCTGTGGTTTCGGTACTACGTGGTCAACGTGGTCTGGCTCCAGGACGTGGTCCTGGCGCTGGGGGCGCTGAGCGCGCTGATCCTGCTGGCCGGTCGCAGCCGCCCGCGGCCGCCCGCCGGGACCTGGGCGTCCCTGCCCTCGGTCAGCATCATCATTCCCGCCAAGGACGAGGTGCGGGTGATCGAAGGGGCGGTGCGCGCGGCATGCGCCCAGCGTTACGCCGGCAGCCTCGAGGTCATCGTGGTCGACGACCGCTCGACGGACGGGACCGGCGCGCTGCTGGAGCGCCTGCAGGCGGAGCTGCCGATCACCGTGGTGCAGACCCGGCCAGGCAGCTTCGGCAAGGCCGGGGCGCTGCGGGCGGGCGTGCGGGCCAGCCGCGGCGAGGTCCTCGCGGTCCTGGACGCCGATGCGCGCATCGCGCCCGACGTGATCGCCACCATGGTGCCGCTGCTGGCCGCCCCGCGCGTCGCCGCAGTGCAGGGCCGCCGGCTCGTCTACAACGCCGGCCGCAACCTGCTGACGCGGTTCCAGGACGACGAGTACCGGATCTTCCAGACGCTGATGCAGCGGGCCCGCCAGGCCCTGGGCGGCTTCGTCTGCCTGGCGGGCAACGGGCTGCTGGTCAAGCGGGAGGCGCTGGAGGCGGTCGGCGGCTGGAACGCCGACGCGCTCACCGAGGACATCGATCTGTCGGTGCGCCTGCACCTGGCAGGCTGGCAGATCCGGTACTGCTACGAGGCGCAGATCTGGGAGGAGGCTGTGGTGACGCTGCGCGACCTCCTCCGGCAGCGCGAGCGGTGGTTCGAGGGCGCCCTCCAGTGCCTGGGGGAGTACCTGCCGGCGATCCTGCGCAGCGGCCTTCCCCTGGTGCGCAAGGTCGACATGCTCTTCTTCCTCGCGGGGTCGCTGATGGGCGCGCTGGCCGCCCTCACGGGGTACGCCTACGCGCTGGTGGGGGCGCTGCTGGAGGCGGTGGTCTACGTGCAGCTGCCGGGCCCGCTGGTGGCCTGGGCCTCGGCGCTGCTCACCGCGGCGACGCTGGCGGCGCTCGCCACCGAGGTGGGGTACCATCCCCTGCGGCTGCTGGGGGTGGTGGCCCGGTGGACGCTGTTCTCGTTCCACGTCCTGGTGATCGTGCCGCTGGCGATCCGCCGCTACGTCCACGCCGCCCTGACCGGCGTGCGGGACTGGCGCAAGACCGCCCACGAGGGCGGGGCGGGCTGAGCGGTCTACAGCAGCCCGGCGTAGACCTCCCGCAGGCGCGCGCCCACGCGCTCGAGGGAGTGCGCGGCGGCGTACCGTCGGGCCGCGGCGGCCAGGCGGGCGCGCAGGTCGGGTTCCTCCACCAGCCGCCGCAGCTGGAGGGAGAACTGGTCGGCGTCGGCGGCCAGCAGCGCGTTCTCGTTGTCGACGAAGCGGCCGGCGAAGCACTCGGCGTCGCGCAGCACCAGCGGGCGGCCGGCCGCGGCCGCTTCCAGCACCGCGATGCCCTCGTTCTCCACGCTGCTGGGGAAGAAGAAGATGTCGCCGGCCGCATAGGCCTCGGTGACGTTCTCGACGTAGCCGGGAAAGCGGACGTTGGGAGGGGCCTCGTCGATCACCCGCAACGTTTCGGGCTTCACGGCCTTGGGGATACGGCCGAACCAGACGAACGTCAGGTGAGGTAGCCGCCGGGCGACCTCACAGAACAGGTCGACGCCCTTGCGCAGCAACACCAGCCCCACGGCGAAGGCCACGACGCCCCGCAGGAAGTGCCGGCCCCGCGCCAGCCGCCGCGCCCGGTAGAGGGAGTGGAAGCGCTGCAGGTCCACGCCGTTGCTCACCACCTCGATGGGCCGGACGACGCCTGCCCGCTCCAGGACCTGCTTGGTGTAGGCAGACGGCGTGATGACCAGGTCAGCCTTGTTGTAGAAATAGGTCAGGAGCCGTCCCAGGTACGGCGCCAGCGAATCGCTCATGACGAACGAGTTGGCGAAGTCCTCGGCGGTGGTGTGCGCGGAGATGACCACCGGGACCCGGCCGCTGCACTTCTCGGCCAGGTACAGCGAGCGCGGACCGAGCTGGTGGAGGTGCAGCAGGTCGAACGCCTCGCTGGGATCGCTGGTGACCGTGACACCCGCCGCCCGCAGGGCGCGCAGCTGGTTGTCGTAGGCCTGACGGACCCCGCTGCTCCAGGAGGAGGGCTGGGCGTGCTCGAGATACACGCAGACTTTCACGCGGTCCCCCGGCGTCGTCGGGATGCCGTTCCCGCCTCCCGGGGCACGCGGGAGCGGCGTCCGGCGGCCGCATGCCCGGACACATGCATGCATTCGCCGCCGCCCGCGCGTCCCCTGCCCGTCGGGGCGCCGCGGCAGCCCGGCCGCAGGCCGCTGGACGGCCGCGCGGGCCGCGTGCTATAAGGAGAAAACGCGATGCCGTCGTTTCGCCCCGTGCCCGTCAAGATCGACTTCCCGGCGCAGGAGCGGGAGCTGCTGCGGTGGTGGCTCGAGCGGGACATCCTCGGCCAGTACCTGCGCCGCAACGAGACCTCCCCGCGCCGCTTCGCGTTCCTCGACGGGCCCATCACCGCCAACAACCCCATGGGGATCCACCACGCCTGGGGACGGACTTACAAGGACCTGTTCCAGCGCTACAAGACCATGGCCGGCTACCGACAGCGCTACCAGAACGGGTTCGATGGCCAGGGGCTGTGGGTCGAGGTGGAGGTCGAGAAGGAGCTGGGCTTCACCAGCAAGCGGGACATCGAGGTGTACGGCATCGCGCCGTTCGTGGAGCTGTGCAAGGCGCGGGTGCGCCGCTTCGCCGAGATCATCACCCAGCAGTCGCTGCGGCTGGGCTACTGGATGCGGTGGGACAACTCCTACCACACCATGGCCGACGAGAACAACTACATGATCTGGTACTTCCTCAAGCGCTGCTGGGAGCGCGGGTTGATCTACAAGGGGCACGACGCGATGCCGTGGTGCCCGCGCTGTGGGACCGGCATCTCGGAACACGAGATCGTCACCGAAGGCTACCGCGAGGTGACCCACCCGGGGCTGGTGGTGCGCCTGCCGCTGGTGGACGCCCCGGGCCGGTCGTTGCTCGTCTGGACCACCACCCCCTGGACGCTGACCAGCAACGTGGCCGCGGCCGTGCACCCCGATCAGCCCTACGTGCGGGTCCGGCAGGGTGACGAGGAGTTCTACGTGATGGAGGCCCGCCTGGAGATCCTGACCGGCCGCTACACCGTGGTGGAGACCCTCCCGGGCCGGGCCCTGGTGGGCTGGCGGTACCGCGGGCCGTTCGACGACCTCCCCGCCCAGCAGGGCGTGGAGCACCGGGTGATCCCCTGGGAGGACGTCAGCGCCGAGGAGGGGACCGGCATCGTGCACATCGCGCCGGGCGCCGGTGCCGAGGACTTCGCGCTGGGGAAGCGGTTTGGCCTGGCGGTGCTGGCACCGCTGGACGAGTTCGGCGTGTTCGTCGACGGCTTCGGCGAGTTCACGGGCCGGACGGCGGCCGAGGTGGCGGGGCCGATCGAGGAGCGCCTGCGGGCGCGAGGGCTGCTCTACCGTGCCGACCCCTACACCCACCGGTACCCGGTGTGCTGGCGCTGCGGCACCGAGCTGGTCTTCCGCGTCGTCGACGAGTGGTTCATCGCTATGGACCCGATCCGCGAGGCGATCATGGACGCGGCGCGGCAGGTGCGCTGGATTCCCGAGTTCGGGCTGGAGCGCGAGCTGGACTGGCTGCGCAACATGCACGACTGGATGATCAGCAAGAAGCGCTACTGGGGCCTGGCGCTGCCGATCTACGAGTGCCAGGCCTGCGGGGCGTTCGAGGTGCTGGGCTCCCGGGAGGAGCTGCGGGCGCGGGCCGTGGAGGGATGGGAGGCGTTCGAGGGCCACTCGCCCCACCGACCGTGGGTGGACGCGGTGAAGATCCGCTGCCGTGCCTGCGGCGCGGTCACCAGTCGCATCCCCGACGTCGGCAACCCGTGGTTGGACGCCGGCATCGTGCCGTTCTCCACACTGATCGACCCGGCCACCGGCAAGGTGTCGTACCTGGACGATCGACGCTACTGGCGCGAGTGGTTCCCGTTCGACTTCATCACCGAAGCGTTCCCGGGGCAGTACCGGAACTGGTTTTACTCCCTGCTGGTGATGAGCACGGTGCTGGAGGGCACGGCGCCGTTCCGGGTCTGTCTGGGCCACGCGTTGGTGCGCGACGAGCACGGCCGCGAGATGCACAAGTCGTGGGGCAACGCCATCGAGTTCGAGGAGGCCGCCGACCGCATCGGCGCCGACGTGGTGCGGTGGGTCTTCGCCGCCCAGAACCCCGCGGTGAACACCAACTTCGGCTACGGGCCGGCCGACGACGTGCGCCGGCGGTTCGTCCTGCCTTGGTGGAACGTGTACGCCTTCTTCGTGACCTACGCCTCGCTGGAGCGCGGCCTCGACCTGGCCGGCCTGCTGGCCGCGCCGCCGCCGCTGCGCCTGCTCGACCGCTGGATCCTCTCGCGCCTGGCCCACCTGGTCCAGACCGTGGCCGCGCGTTTGGATGACTACGACCCGGCCGGCGCCTGTCGGGTGGCCGAGGCGTTCGTCGACGACCTCTCCACCTGGTACGTCCGGCGCAGCCGGCGGCGGTTCTGGAAGAGCGAGGACGACCAGGACAAGCGCGCGGCCTACTACACCCTCTACACGGTGTTGAAGACGCTGGCGCAGGCGCTGGCGCCCTTCATGCCGTTCCTGACCGAGGCCATCTACCAGAACCTGGTGCGGACCGTCGAGCCCCAGGCCCCGGAGAGTGTCCACCTCTGCGACTACCCGGTGCTGCCCGCGGCCTGGCGCGAGCCGGCTGTGGAGGCCGCCATGGACGCCGTGCGGGACTTGGTGCGGCTGGGCCGGGCGGCCCGCAGCGCCGCCCGGATCCGGGTGCGCCAGCCCCTGCCGGCGGTGCTCGTGGCCACGACCCAGCGCGGGATCGTCGAGGACCCCGAGCTGCGGGAGCTGCTGGCCGACGAGCTCAACGTCAAGGAGGTGCGCGTCCTCGACGACGCCGCGCCGTACGTGACGTTCGAGGTCAAGCCGCGGTTCGACCGGCTGGGTCCGCGGCTTGGGGCGCGGGTGCAGGCCGTGGCGGGCGCCCTGCGCACACTCTCACCCGCTACGGCCGCCGCGGCCGTCCAGCGCGGCGAGGCGGTGGCCGTGACCGTGGACGGCGAGCGGGTGGAGCTCGCCCCCGACGACCTGGAGGTGCGCGTGCGCGCGGCGCCCGGGTACGCCGCCGAGGGCGCCGGCGCCCACCTGGTCGTGCTCGAGACCGCCATTGACGACGCGTTGGCCCGCGAGGGATGGGCCCGTGAGCTCGTGCACCACATCCAGCAGCTGCGCAAGGAGCTGGGTCTGGAGGTGAGCGACCGCATCGTGCTCTACGTGGACGGCGACGCCGAGGTGCAGGCCACGCTGGTGGCCCACCGTGCCTACGTGATGGGCGAGACGCTGGCCGTCGACGTGCGATCGGGCGCGGCCGAGCAGCCCGGCGCCCGTGAGATCCGTCTGGACGGCGCCGTCGCCCGGGTGGCCGTGGTGCGGGCGTGAGCGCACCCCGGCGGACGATCGGCGTGCTGGGGGGCATGGGGCCCTGGGCCACCCTGGACTTCTTCGGGCGCCTGTTGCGCCTGACGCCCGCGGCCCGGGATCAGGACCACCTCCGGATCCTCATCGACAACAACCCGGCGGTCCCGGATCGGAGCGCGTTCCTCCTGGGATGCGGCGAGGATCCGACGCCGTGGCTGGTCGCTGGCGCCCGGGGGCTCGCTGCCGCCGGCGCCGACTTCCTGACCATCCCCTGCAACACGGCTCATGCGTTCTACGCGGCCATCGCCGGCAGCGTGGCGATCCCGGTGTTGCACATGATGGAGGAAACGGCCGCGGCCGCGGCCGGGACCTACCCGCAGGTGCGCCGCGTCGGCCTGCTGGCCACCGCCGGCACGGTGCGTGCCGGCCTGTATGCCCGGGCGTTTGCGCGCTACGGCGTGGAGGTCGTGGTGCCTGCGGCGGCAGACCAGGCGGCCACCGACGCGCTCATCGCCGCCGTCAAGGCCGGTCCGCGGCCAGAGCACCGCGCCCAGGCGACGGCGCTGGTCCAGACGCTGGCGGCGCAGGGGGCGGAGGCTGTCGTGTTGGGGTGCACGGAGCTGCCGATCGTCCTTGCGGCGGACGCGCTGGCTGCGGCCCCGGTCCCCGTGCTCGATGCCACCGAGGTGCTGGCCCGACGGGCGGTGGCCCTGGCGCTGGGCGAGGCGGACTGGCCGCCTGCGCGTCGTCCAGTCCCCCTTGCCAGTGCAGAGGCTCTTGAGTAAGATAGGCGCGGTCTCAAGCCCCCACAGCGGGTAAGGAGGGCCGTATCATGCCGAATAAGGCCGCTCGGGCCCGTACCGCGCAGCGCCAGGCGACCAAGGCGGCCTCGTCCACGAAGAAGGGCCAGGCCAAGGCGTCTCGTCGGGCCCAGGCCCCGCGGGCTGGCGCGTCGCGGGCCCCCGTCCGTGCTTCGCGCGCCCCGACGTCGATCAAGCCAGCACCGCGGGTCGTGACGGCAGCACGGCCCCTCACCAAGCGCGAGCTCGAGGAGTTCCGCCAGCTGTTGGAGGAGGAGCGCGACCGGCTGACGCAGGAGCTGGAGGCGATCGAGGAGCACCTGCCCGAGGTCGAGCAGATCAGCGTGGATTCCAGCGGCTACGACGAGGACATCGCCGACGTGGCCGCCGACACCTTCGAGCGGGAGAAGGGCTTCGCGATCGAGAACAGCGTGCAGGCGTTGCTGACCCAGGTGGAGGAAGCGCTGAGCCGCATCGACGAGGGCACCTACGGCACCTGTGAGCTGTGCGGTCAGCCGATCCACATCGAGCGCCTGCGCGCCATCCCGTACGCTCGCCTGTGCATCCAGTGCAAGGCGCGCGAAGAGCAGGCCAACGCGCGCTAGCGCACCCTCGGGGACGCTTCCGGCTTCCTCGCACCTGGGATCGGTGCAGCCTGTCTACCGGGAGGCCGACCGAGGTCGACCGCGCACTGTTGCAGCCGTCGTCCCGACATCGGCGCTGGCCCGGGCGCCTGCTCGCCGCAAGCCTGCTGGCCATCGCGGACCAGGCGATCAAGGCGGCAGTTGCGGCGACGCTGCCGGCCGGCGTGGAAGTGCCGGTCGTCCCGGGCGTCCTGACCCTGACCCACGTGCACAACCGCGGCGTGGCGTTCGGGCTGCTGCCCGGCCTGCCCCCGCTGGTCCTCGGGCTCGTCGCCGGTTGCCTCGTGCTTCTGGTCGTGTGGAGGGGCGGCGACCCCCTGGAGCGCTGGCAGGTGGGGGCGGGTAGTGCCCTCGTGCTGGGCGGGGCGGCAGGGAACCTGGTCGACCGCCTGCGCTGGGGCTACGTCATCGACTACATCGACCTGCACCGCTGGCCGGTGTTCAACCTGGCCGATGCGGCCATCGTCGCAGGCGGTGTGCTCCTCGCCACCGGGCTGCTCGGCGGGACTGGGACCACCCGTGCAGCGGCCGGGAGCAGGAACCCTCGCCAGGGACATCCCGGGAGGTGACCGGTGCAACAGATCCTGTACGACGTCTGGGGCGTGCCGATCTCGGCCTTCGGGCTGTTCTTGCTGCTGGCCTTCGGCGCCTCCATCGTCGTCGCGCGCCGGTCGGCGTACGCGCGGCTTGGCATCGACCCCACCCACACCCTGGACTTGGCCCTCTACGCCATCGTGGCGGGGATCGTCGGCGGCCGCATCGGGTTCGTGCTGGCCAACCTCGAGGCGTTCGCCGGCGAGCCGCGGCGCATGCTGACGATCTGGCGGGACGGCGGCCTGGTCTACTACGGGGCGCTCGCAGCGGGCCTGGTGCTCGCACGGTTGTATACCCGCCGGTGGCAGGTGTCGTTTGGCGCGCTGCTGGACGCCTATGCGCCGGCGCTGATCATCGGCTACGGGATCGCCATGATCGGGGCGCTGCTGCACGGCCTGTTCCCCGGCAAGCCAACAGGGGTGCCCTGGGCGATCGACCTGTTCCTCGAGCGGCGCCACCCGACCCAGATCTACCTGGCCCTGGCCGCGGCAGCGATCCTGGTGATCTTGCGGGGCCAGCGCGACCAGGCCCTGGCCGACGGCACCCTCTTCGTGCTGGCACTGTTCTTGCAGGCGGTGGCCCGGTTCTTCGTGGACGTCTTCGTCGAGGCGCCGGCGGTGGCCGGGCCGTTGACCCTCGGCCAGCTCGCCAGCGGCACCGTCGCCGTGGCCAGTGGCCTGCTGCTGGGCTGGCTGCAGCGCCGCGGGCCCGCGGTACGCGTGGAGCCCGCGCCGCAGACGCCGCCGTAGCCGGCGCGGGGACGGTATCGAGGAGCGGTACACCTACGTGGTCGATGCGGCGGCCGCCGGGCAGCGCCTGGACGCGTTCCTGGCTGCGCGAGCGCCTGCGCTGTCGCGGGCACGCATCCAGGCGCTGATCGCATCCGGCCACGTCACCGTCCCGCGTCTGGCGGGGCGGCGCCTCCGCCCTGCCGCGCGCCTGCGGGCCGGCGACGTGGTCGTGTTGGTCGTCCCACCGCCTGCGCCGGCGATCCTGCAGCCCGAGCCCCTGCCGCTGGACATCGTGTACGAGGATGCCGACGTGCTGGTGGTCAACAAGCCCGCAGGGCTTGTGGTGCATCCGGGCGCGGGGCGCACGTCGGGCACGCTGGTGCACGCCGTGCTCGCGCACTGTCCGGACCTGCCGGGGATCGGCGGCGTGCACCGGCCGGGCATCGTGCACCGGCTGGACAAGGACACCTCGGGGCTGCTGGTCGTCGCCAAGACCGAGGCCGCGCTGCGCTCCCTCCAGGCGCAGATCGCGGCGAAGCGGGCGACCCGCGACTACCTCGCCCTGGTCTGGGGCGTACCTGCGCCGGCGGCCGGCACGATCGAGGCGCCTCTCGGTCGGGATCCGCGCCGCCGCACCCGCATGGCCGTGCGCCCCGACGGCCGCCCCGCGGTGACACGGTATCGTGTGGTCGAGGCCTTTCCGGAGTTCGCCCTGCTGGAGGTGCGTCTGGTCACGGGACGCACCCATCAGATCCGGGTCCACTGCGCCCACATCGGCCACCCCGTGGTGGGCGATCCCGTCTACGGCCGACGCCGCAACCCCTGGGGGCTGCGTCGCCAGGCGCTGCACGCCTACCGGCTGGCGTTCGCCCACCCGCGGGACGGCCGGGCCATGCAGTTCGAGGTGCCGCTGCCGGAAGACCTGGTGAGGGTCCTGCAGGCGCTGCGCAAGGGCGCGGCCGGGGCGCCGACGGCGCCGTGAGGGCGCTGGTGCGCTGCGCGGTGGCTCCCGACGCCCGGGCCATGCGAGTGGTGCCGGTCGCCAGGCGGCTGCGGTGCCCGGAGGGTGCGCCGTGACGACCCGGCGCGAGAAGGCGCGGGTGATGGACGCCGCGGACATCCGCCGGGCGCTCGTGCGCATGGCGCACGAGATCCTGGAGCGCCATCGCAGCGCCGAGCGCCTGGTGCTGGTCGGCATCCGCACGCGCGGCGTGCACCTGGCGGCGCGGCTGGGCGCGGCCATCGAGCGCATCGAGCAGGTCGCCCCGCCGGTGGGCGTGCTGGACGTCACGCGGTACCGCGACGACCGGCCGCACCGCACGGCGCTGGCCGCGGATGCCGGTGCGCCGGACGAGACGTCCGATGCAGCGCGCGCGTTGGCGAGTGCCCTGGAACCGGCGGGCTTCCCGGTCGAGGGCCGGCACGTGGTGCTGGTGGACGACGTGCTGTACACCGGCCGCACCGCCCGCGCCGCGATGGACGCCCTGGTGGATGCCGGCCGGCCGGCCACGATCCAGCTGGCGGTGCTGATCGACCGGGGACACCGCGAGCTGCCCATCCGGGCCGACTACGTGGGCAAGAACGTGCCCACCAGTCGCCGGGAGCACGTCGCGGTCCGGCTCGTCGAGGAGGATGGGCGGGACGAGGTCGTGATCGAAGAGCCGGCATGATCGTCCTGCGTCCGGTGGTCGCGCGGGCCACGCGCGGTGGCGCGACCACGCACGGACCGATGACAGGCCCGCGCGGGCCGGGCGGCCGCGCTTGACAGCAAAGCGCGGTGTGCTATCGTGGGTGTCGACGAGCTGTTGGATGCGGGCCGCGACGCCCGCACCTCCTGACGAGGTGCGGGCGTCGTGCCGTTTTTCACGGAGGGATCCTGCGATGGTCGAGCACCGCGACGATCCGATGCGCCTGTGGGTGGGCACGTGGCAACCGGAGCCGCTCGGCCGCCGCGTTGGCGAGCAGGCCAGCGATCACGGACCTGCGCCTCAGGGCGGCGGGCGGTCTGGCTCGCCGCCGGGCAGTGCGGGTGAGACCACCAGCGTGCGCTCGTTGCTGTAGGTGACCTGTCCGGGGCGCCCGCCACGCACCCGCCGCACGTAGCGGCGGCGGGTCACCACCACCGGCACGTGCCCGGCATGCCGCCCGCGACTGTAGTAGGCGGCCAGGCGGGCGGCGGCTTCCACCACGGCCTCGGGCGGGTCGGCCGGGCCCTGGACGATCACGTGGGCCCCCGGCGCGTTCCTGGCGTGGAGCCACAGGTCGTCGGGACGCGCCACCTGAAACACAAGGCGGTCGCCCTCGCGCGCGCTGCGCGCGACCAGCGCGCAAAAACCGTCGCCAAGCGTGTAGACGCGCCCCGGCCCGCTCGAAGCGGCCGCCGGCCGGTGTGGCAGGTGCGGTCTTCCTTCTCGTAGCTCCTGCGCCAGCGCTTTGAGGTCGTCCTCGTGCTGGGCCCGGGTGATGGCCGTGGCCACGCGCTCCAGCCAGGCCCGCTCGGCCTCCAGCTGGGCGCGCCGGGCCGGGACGTGGCGCGCCGCAGCTTGGGCTTTGGCGTAGCGGCGGAAATACTGTTGGGCGTTCTCGACCGCGGTGCGCGCGGGGTCGAGGGGAATCACGGTGGGCGTCCCGTCGAACCCCGGGACCTCCACCGATGCCGCGCCGCGCGGCACGTGCGCCTGGTAGGCAAGGAGCAGTTCGCCCCACTGCCGCAGGCGTGGGGCGGTCGCCGCCTCGTCCATCTCGCGGGCGAGAGCGGCGAGCGCATGCTCGACCCGCGCCCTGGCCCGTGCCACGGCAGTCGCAACTGCCCGGCGTGCGCGGTCGAGGCGGTCAGCCGCCTCGGCGCGCGCGGTCACGGCCTCGACGGCCGCACTCATCGTGGTCGGAGACGCGGTGAGCCGCGCGTAGAGGCGGAACGGGAACGGGGCGTACGCCACGGGCGTCGCGGCGTCGCTGTAGAGGACCGGCGCGAACCGCCTTGCGGCGACGTCCGCCGCCAGCGTCGTCGTGGCCGCCACCACGGCGTGAGCACGCGCGGGGTCGAGTGGTGCGTCGGGGGCCACGTCCGCGCGGAGGCACAGCTCGTGCGCCAGCGCGGGACCGATGCCGGCCACCGCCTCCAGCAGCGTGCGCCACGCAGGGGCCTCGGGGCGCTGTCGGGCGACCGCCGCGAGCGCGGGTGCGGTCAGCGTGGCAGGGGTCGGGCGCGTCTGGAGCGGCGGAACATAGGGCCGCTGCGGGCGCACCTCGCGACCGGGACCCGCCACCGGACGCAGGACCCCTACCACCAGGCCGTTGCACGCCAGCACGAGGTTGGGATGGCGCCCCGCGAGCTCGGCGTGGAGCTGTGCCGGACCCTCCAGCGTATCGAGCGCCAGCGTCGCCAGGCGCTCGAAGGGCGCGGCGGTCACGCTGCGGACGATCGCCCCGACCAGCCGGCTGCGCACCAGCCCGGCGAACGCATCGGCCTCGCCCGGAGGTGGTGTGGTCACCTCGACCAGTCTGGCCCACCGCGGTCGTGCGCACGCCAGCAGCAGACGGGTGCGCCCGCCCCCGCGCACGGCCAGCACCAGCGCGCCCGGCCCGGCGCCCAGGACGCGCTGGATGCGGGTGCCCACCACATCCTGCAGCTCGGCGATGACCGCGGCCAGCACCACGCTGTCGAAGGACGCGGAGGGGGAGGTCAGGACGCCGCCCATGCCGTC
Source organism: Armatimonadota bacterium (assembly GCA_031459855.1). Classification (NCBI taxonomy): domain Bacteria; kingdom Bacillati; phylum Candidatus Sysuimicrobiota; class Candidatus Sysuimicrobiia; order Candidatus Sysuimicrobiales; family Candidatus Humicultoraceae; genus Candidatus Fervidifonticultor; species Candidatus Fervidifonticultor primus. The sequence goes on along the minus strand of JAVKHP010000001.1, from coordinate 3,073,143 downwards.
TTGCACGATACGGCCTCCTGCGACGCCCGGCAACCGGCGTGGGGCCACCGCGCCCGCACCCTCGCCGGGGCGCGGCGCGCGGTCGCCACGCGCCGGCGCTCCGTGGATCGCCCGGCGCGGCGGCGCGCGGGCAGGAGGTGTCTTTCGGCGGGCCGAAGTGTGAGCCCGTGATCCGCAGCATGACCGGATTTGGCGCCGCCGCCGTGTCGGTGCCCGGCGGACGGCTGGCGGTGGAGATGCGCTCGATCAACCACCGCTTCAGCGAGATCCAGATCCGGTTGCCCCGGGAGCTGGCGGGGCTGGAGGACCGGATCCGCGCCCTGGTGACGGCGCGGATCCTCCGCGGCCGCGTCGAGGTCAGCGTCACCCGCGAGGATGCGGGCCGCCGGGCGCGCGTGGTCCGGGCGGACGTCGACCTGGCCGCGGCGTATGCCCGGGCGTTGCGGGACCTGGCGCACGCGGTCGGGGCCGCAGGCGAGGTGACCATCGACCACCTGACGGCCCTGCCCGACGTGATCAGGGTGGACGAGGACCGCCCGGCCCTGGACGCCGTCTGGCCCCCGCTGGAGGAGGCCGTGCGGACCGCGCTGGACGCCCTGGTGGCGATGCGGGCGGCCGAGGGCCGGCGGCTGGCCGACGACGTGCTGGCGCGGCTGGAGGTCCTCGAACGGGCGGCCGAGACCGTCGCTGCGCGCAGCCGGGTCGTGGTGCAGGCGTACCGCGACCGGCTGCGGGCGCGTCTCGGTGAGCTGCTGGGCGAGGTACCCGTCGACGAAGCGCGGATCGCGATGGAACTGGCCATCGTGGCCGATCGTGCCGACATCACCGAGGAACTGGTGCGGTTGCGCAGCCACCTGGCCCAGTTCCGGGAGACCGTGCTGGGGGAGGATGGGGCGCTCGGCCGCAAGCTGGAGTTCCTCCTCCAGGAGATGGGGCGCGAGGTGAACACCCTGGGGGCGAAGGCCAACGATCTGGAGATCACCCGGCAGGTCATCGCCATGAAAGCGGAGCTGGAGAGCCTGCGGGAACAGGTGCAGAACGTCGAGTGAGGAGCACGCAGGACCCATGGAGCCGCGCCTCATCAACATCGGATTCGGCAACATCCTCGCGGCGAATCGCATCGTGGCCATCATCAGCCCTGATTCGGCGCCGGTCAAACGCATCATCCAGGAAGCGCGCGAGCGCGGTACGCTGATCGACGCCACCTACGGCCGCCGCACGCGGGCGGTCGTCATCACCGACAGCGGGCACGTGGTGCTCGCTGCCGTCCAGCCCGAGACCGTCGCCCACCGCTACGCCGCGCGCGACGACGCCGGGGACGCGGCGGAGTGAACGGCGCGCGGGTGACCGTCGCCGTCGGCGGTCCCATTGGTGTCGGCAAGACCACCGTGGCGCGCCTGCTGGCCGAGCGGCTCGGGGTGCCCTTGATCTCGGCGGGGGGCGTCTTCCGCGAGGTCGCACGGCGGCGGGGCGTCTCGGTCGTCGACCTGAACCGCCTGGCCGAGGACGATCCGTCCATTGACCGTGATCTGGACCGCCTGCAGGGCGAGCTGGCCCGGGCGGGGCCGTGTGTGGTCGAGTCCCGGCTGTCGGGCTGGATGGTCGACGCGGACCTCAAGGTCTGGCTGGATGCGCCGCTGGCGGTGCGCGCGGCGCGGGTGGCCATGCGTGAGGGGCAGCCCCCCGACCGCGCACGCCAGGCGTTGCTCGAGCGCGAGCAGAGCGAGTGGTCGCGCTACAAGGCCCTCTACGGCATCGAGTTCGGCGATCGCACGCCCTACCACCTGGTCATCGACACGAGCCGCTGGGACCCCGAGGTGATCGTCGACGTCCTGGAGCGTTTGGTACGAGCGCTGCGGCCGGCAGGGCAGGCGCGGTAGTCCGGCCGTGCGCTCCCCCGCGCACGCGCGCCGCCGCTCGCGCCCGGTGGGACGTCGGGACGGCCCGGTACCCCTCGGCGGTCGTGGCGCGCGCGTCGTCCCGGGCGGGGGCGCTCCTGTCTACCGGTAGTGGACGCGGCTACCGCCACATCCGCTGAAGCGCTCCTGATCGCCATCGACGTGCCGCTACGGGCCGGCGACGTGGCGTTTACCTACAGCGCCGGCGCGGCTCTGGGCGCGCGCGCGGGCGACGGCGTCATCGTGCCGTTCGGCGCGCGCCTGCTCCCGGGGATCGTGCTGGGGCCGGGGATGCCGCGGGGAGACCTGCGGCCGGTGCTGGCGCGGGTAGACGGGGCGCCCCTCGTGCCGCCGTCGGTGCTGGCCCTCGCGACATGGACGGCGCGCGAGTTCCTCTCCACGGTGGGCGAAGCGCTGGCCATCGCCACGCCCTGGGATGCGCTCTGGTACGGCGTGGCGCTGGACCTGCCCGCGGTCCTCCCGGGGACCGGGCGGCGGTCCCATCACGGGTCGGCTCCCCGTCGCGTCTCGCTCGCCCGTGCCGCCAGCATCCTGCTGCGCGACCCGAGAACGGTAGACACGCTGGCTGCACAGCGGGCGATTCGCGTGCACCTTCCCGGCCCACCGGCCGTCTCCCGCGGCGCCTCCCCGGCCGGTCCGTCGACGGCGCTCCCGCCGGCGGCTGGCGGCCCGTTGGGGCAGCCCGCAGCGGCGCGCTGGCCGAAACTGGAGCGTCCGTTGCGCGAGGCGCTGGCGCGCGGCGCGCCGGGCATGGTGCTGGCGGGATGGGGGCGGACGCCAGCCTACCTGACGGCCATCGAGGTCGCGCTGGCCGCCGGGCTTTCCTGCATCGTGGCGTTCCCCTCGATCGAAGCAGCGGAGACGTTCGCCGGGGTTGCAACCAGTGCTGGACTGATGCCAGTGGTGCTGCACGCGGGTCTGCCTCCGGACCGACGCCTGGCCGCTTGGCGCGCAGCCGCCGAGGCGCGGCTCGTGGTGGGGACGCGGGCCGCCGTGTACGCGCCGGTGCGCGACCCGGCGCTGCTCATCGTCGACGAGGAGGACGCCGCGGGCCACAAGGAAGAGCGGTCGCCGCGGTACCGCACTGCAGCCGTGGCGGCCCGTCGGGCCGCCGATGGCGGCTTCCTGCTCCTGGGCAGCACCACGCCCACGGTCGCCACGTACGCGGCGGTACAGGAAGGGCGCTACCGCCTGGTGGCCCTGCCGGGCCGTCCGCGGCTGGGCGTCGTCGACCTGCGGCGTCGATCCTCCCCGGCGCCGCTCAGCGCGCCCGTGGCAGCGGCCGTGCGACGCGCCGTGCAAGGACGCGGGCGGGCCGTCGTCATCGTCGACCGGAAGGGGTACGCCGGAGGATTGCAGTGCACCGAGTGCGGGCGCGTGACGCGCTGCCCGACGTGCGGGGTGGCGCTGCGGTACGAACGCGCGCGCCGCCAGCTGCGCTGCGGCGTATGCGGGCGTCTGGCGCCGGTGCCCGCCACCTGCGTCACCTGCGGCGGCACGCACCTGCGCCCGTTGGGCGTCGGGACGGAACGGGTGGCGGCGGTGCTGCGCAGCATGGCGATCCGCGTGTGGCGGTTTGATCGCGACATCGCACCCCGGGGGGTCGCCTCGCCCACGGTCCTGGCGCCGTTCCTCAGGGAGGGCGGCGTGCTGGTCGCCACGCCCCTGGTCGTGCCCTGGCTCGAGGTGCTGCGGCCGCAGGTCGTCGCGCTCGTGGATGCGGACCGGATGTTGCACCGCCCGGAGTTTCGGGCTGCCGAGCGGGCGCTGGCGCTGCTGCGTGCGGTCGGCCTGGCGTCGGGCGCGCTGGTGCTGGTCGAGACGTCCGACCCCGCACACCCGGCGCTGCGGGCCGCCGTCGCGCCCACGCTTCGCGCCTTCTATGCGGATGAGCTCGCCCAACGTGCTGCCCTGGGGTATCCGCCGGCGCGCACGTTGCTCCTGCTCACGCTCTTCGGCCCTGCGGCCGCCGTCGATGCGCTGACCGCGCGACTGGCTGCCGATCCACCGCCCGGGGTGGAGGTGCTGGGCCCTGCGCCCGTGCCAGGGGATCCGCCGCGAATGCAGGTCGTGCTGAAGGCCGCAGACCGGGAGGCGGCGCGGGCGCTGGTGTGGCCGCTGCTTACCGGCGGCGCGCCGCGCGGCGTGCGGGTGGTGGCCGACGTGGATCCCCACGAGCTGTAGACAGTCGGCCCCCTGCGCGTGGTATGGTGAGGGACGGAATGCCAGCAGCGCGGCGCCTCGAGATCGTCACCGTGGACAGCCCGCGGGCGGGGATCCTGCGTCGGAAGGCCAGGCCCGTCGGCCGGGTCACACGTGAAGTGACGGAACTGATCGACGCGATGCTCGCCACCATGGAGGCGGCGGGTGGCCTCGGCCTGGCCGCGCCCCAGGTGGGAGAGAGCGTGCGGGTCTTCGTCGCCCGGGTCGAGGACCGCACGCTGGCGCTTGCGGATCCCGAAGTGGTGCGGGCCGAGGGCGAGGTGGTCGATACGGAGGGGTGCCTGTCGGTGCCCGGGGTGATCGCCGAGGTGCCCCGCGCGGCCAGCGTCACGGTGCGGGGCAAGAACCGTCGCGGACGCCGCGTCACGATCCAGGCCGACGGCCTGCTGGCGCGCGTGATCCAGCACGAGGTCGACCACCTGGACGGCGTGCTGTTCCTCGACCGCGTGCGGGACCCGACCACGATCCGCCACCTGACTGGCGCGGAGGACCGGGGCGCCCCTGCCGCCACGGCGGGTGCCACTGCACGGAGCGACGTGCGCACCGCCACCGGATGACCGAGGCCCCCGCACGACGGCTGCGGGTGCTGTTCTTCGGCACCCCGGCGTTCGCGCTACCGTCGCTGGACGCCCTGGCGCGTGCGGCGACCGTGGTGGGCGTGGTGACCCAGCCCGACCGACCCGCCGGCCGCGGCCGCCGGCTCACGCCGCCCCCGGTGGCGCTGGCGGCGCGCCGGCTGGGTCTGCCGGTGTTGCAGCCCGTCCGGCTGCGAGACCCCGCGGTGCTGGACGCGCTGCGGGCGCTCGCCCCGGAGCTCGGCGTGGCCGTGGCCTACGGTCGGATCGTGCCGCCCGCGGTGCTGGCCCTGCCGCCGCTTGGCTGCATCAACCTGCATCCCTCGTTGCTGCCGCGCTACCGCGGCGCCTCGCCGATCCAGGCGGCGATCGCCGACGGGGCGACCACGACCGGCGTCACGGTGCTCTACATGAGCGAGGAGGTCGATGCGGGGGACATCATCCTCCAGCGGGAGGTGCCCATCCACCCCGAGGAGACGGCCGGCGAGCTCGAGCAACGGCTGGCACAGGAGGGTGCCGCGCTGCTGGTGGAGGCGGTGCGCCTGCTGGCGGAGGGGCGCGCACCGCGGCGTCCCCAGGATCACGCGCAGGCCACGTACACCGGCCGGCTCGCGAAGGCCGACGGCATGATCGACTGGACCCGGCCGGCCCAGGCCATCGTCAACCACGTGCGCGCGATGACGCCCTGGCCTGGCGCGCGGACCACCTGGCGGGGGATGCCGCTGCGGATCTGGCGCGCACGTGTTACGGACGCCGCGCCGGGCGCGGAGCCCGGCCGCGTGGTCGCGGTGACCCCGGAGGGCATCGTCGTCGCGGCGGGCGCAGGGGCGGTGCTGGTGCAGGAGGTCCAGCTGCCCGGCGGTGTGCGCATGGCCGCCGATGCGTTTGCGCGCGGACACCCGATCCGTCCGGGCGACCGCCTGGCTGGTCTTCCCCAGCCGGCCGGGGATGCTAGAATGTGAGCGGCACGCACGGGGTAACCACCGCCCGTTGCGCTCGGGCGCGGGTTCGGGGACGCCTCGCAGGAGCGAAGGAGGGGGAACATGGTCTTCGACAGCTCGTACGTCATCGTGCTGCCGGGGATCCTCCTGGCGTTGTACGCCCAGTGGAAGGTCCACAGCACGTTCCAGCGGTTCAGCCAGGTACCCACCGTAGCCGGCCGGACCGGTGCGGAGGTCGCCGTGGAACTGCTCCGCCGGCGCGGCGTCCGGGACGTGGCGGTCGAGCCCGTGGACGGCCTGCTGGCCGACCACTACGACCCGCGGACGAAGACGCTGCGGCTGTCGCCGGCGGTGTACGGCAGCGCGTCGGTCGCGGCCGTGGGCGTGGCCGCCCACGAGTGCGGGCACGCGCTCCAGCACCACGAGGGCTATGCGCCGCTGGCGCTGCGCTCCGCCATCGTGCCGGTGGCGACGCTGGGAACCCAGGCGGCCATCATCCTGTTCATGATCGGGCTGGTCGCGAGCCTGCGGCCCCTGATGGACCTTGGCATCCTGCTGTTCTTGGGCTACATCGCGTTCGCGCTGGTCACGCTCCCGGTGGAGTTCGACGCGAGCCGGCGTGCGGTGGCGGCCCTGCAGCGTGAGGGGCTGGTGACCTCGGTAGAGGCCGACGGCACCCGGCAGGTGCTGAACGCCGCGGCCCTCACCTACGTCGCGGCCGCGGCCATGGCCGTGTTGCAGCTCGTCCGCCTGGTGGCCCTGCGCAACATGCGTGACAACGAGTAACACCGCCCGCACCGCGCCGGCGTCCGCCCGGGAGGTCGCCTATACCGTCCTCCTGCGGACCGAGACCGCAGGGGCGTTCGCCACGGTCCTGCTGTTTCGCGCGCTGCAGCGGTCGGGGCTGTCGCAGGCCGACCGGGCGCTGGCGACGGCGCTGGTGCTGGGCGTGTTGCGACACCGCGGGCGCCTCGACTGGGCGCTCGCGGCGTTCCTGCGGCGTCCGCTGACCACGCTGCCGCCGGCGATCCGCACCGTTCTGCGCCTGGGCGCCTATCAGCTGCTGGATCTCCCGCGTATCCCTCCGCCCGTGGCGGTGGACGAGGCCGTGGCCCTGGCACGCCGGCACGGGCATCCGGGGACGGCGGGCCTCGTCAACGCCGTCCTCCGGCGCCTGAGCGCCGAGGGGCCACCGCCGCCACCCGACGTCGCCGTCGATCCCGCCGGGCATCTGGCAGTGGTGTACTCGCTGCCCCGGTGGCTCGCTGAGCGCTGGCTGGCGCGCTGGGGCGTGGACGAGACCGCGGCGCTGGCCGCCGCGTGCCTGCAGCCCGCGCCGTCCGTGGTCAGGGTCAACACGCTGCTGGCGACGCCCAGCGAGGTGCGCCTGGCGCTCGCCGCGCGCGGCGTGCGTGCCACCACCGGCCTGCTGCCCGAAGCCCTGCGGGTGCAGGGGTCGCTGACCGCGCGTCTGCCCCTGTACGCGCGCGGCCTGTGCATGGCGCAGGACGAGGGCGCCATGGTGGTGGCCCGGGCGGTCGCCCCGCCGGCAGACGGGGTGGTCATCGACGCGTGCGCGGCACCCGGCGGGAAGACGACCCACCTGGCCGCGTTGATGCACAATACCGGACGGCTGATCGCCTGCGACGTCCACCCCGGCAAGCTGACCGCGCTGGCGCACCGGTGCGCCCTCATGGGCGTCACCAACGTGGAGGCCCATCACCTGGATGCGCGCACGCTGGGCCGGACGTTCCCCGGCCAGGCGGACGCGGTGCTGGTGGACGCGCCGTGCTCGGGGCTGGGCGTGGTGCGACGCCGACCCGACGTGAAATGGCGCATCGCCCCCGACGCGCTGGCGCGGTGCGCCGCGCTGCAACGGGAGCTCCTGGCCGGGGCGGCCGGGGCCGTGCGGCCCGGGGGGGTGCTGGTCTACAGCGTCTGCACCCTGGAACCCGAAGAAGGTCCGGACGTCGTCCGGGAGTTCCTGCGGACGCATCGCGCGTTTGCGTTTGCGTCCCTGCCGCCGGCCGTCCCCCGCCTCCTCCACGGGCAGCCGGTGGCCGGCGCGGACGCCGGCGAGATCGTGCTGCTGCCGCACCGGCACGATACCGACGGGTTCTACGTGGCCCGACTGGTCCGGGGGTGACCTATAATCGATCCCGTCGGGCACTCGCGCGCCCGGTGGGAGGCTGTCCATGCCGACCGATGTGACCGCGGCCCCGCGCACCGACCTGACGGGTCTTGGACTCGACGAGCTCGAGGCGTTCGCGCGGTCGCTGGGCGAGCCGGCGTACCGCGGCCGCCAGCTGGCCCGGTGGATCTACCGGCACCGGGCTGCGACGTTCGAGGAGATGACCGACCTGCCCGGGCCGCTGCGCGCGCGGCTGGCCGCCGTCGCGCGGCTGCCGCGGCTGGCGGTCGTGGCGCGGCAGGAGGCCCCCGACGGGTCCACCACCAAGTTCCTCTGCGCCCTGCCCGACGGGCAGGCCGTCGAGGCCGTCCTGATGCGCTACGCCGACGGCCGGCGGACGGCGTGCATCTCGACGCAGGTCGGCTGCGGCATGGGCTGCACGTTCTGCGCCACGGGCCTGGCAGGCCTGCAGCGCAACCTCACCGCCGGCGAGATCATCGACCAGGTCCTGCTGATCGCGCAGGCCACCGGCGCGCGGCCCACCCACGTGGTCTTCATGGGCATGGGGGAGCCGCTGGCGAACTACGAGGCGACGGTGCGCGCCGTGCGCATCCTCACCGCGCCCTGGGGCGTGGGCATCGGCGGGCGGCACCTCACGATCTCGACGGTGGGGCTGGTGCCGCAGATCCACCGGCTCGCCGCGGAGCGCTTCCAGCTCACCCTGGCGATCTCCCTGCACGCGCCCGACGATGCGCTGCGCACGCAGCTGGTCCCCGTCAACCGCCGATGGCCCATCGCGCAGCTGGTGGCCGCCGCTCGGGCGTATGCGACCACCACCGGACGCCGGGTGACGTTCGAGTACGTGCTGCTGGCCGGGGTCAACGACGCCGACGCCCACGCCCGCGCGCTGGGCCGCCTGCTGGCTGGTGGCCCCTTCCACGTCAACGTGATCCCGTGGAACCCGGTCTTCGGGCTGCAGTACCGGCGGCCGTCGGAGGACGCGGTGCGGCGGTTCGCGCGGACCGTGCGGGCGGCCGGCGTACCGGTCACGGTCCGCGTGGAGCGCGGCGTGGAGATCGACGCGGCCTGCGGGCAGCTGCGGCGCACACGGCCGATCCCGGCGCCGGCCGGGCCGACGGGGAGCGCGCCGTGACCGTCGACGTCGGCACGCGCGTGGCCGGACGGTACGAGGTGGTGGCGCTCCTCGCCGAGGGCGGGATGTCCCGCGTCTACCGTGCGCGCACGCCCGAGGGCCAGGTGGTCGCCCTCAAGGTGCTGCGCGACGCCTACGCCGCCGACCGGGAGTTCGTCGAGCGCTTCGTCCGCGAGGCCAGGGCCGTGCAGGCCCTCGACCATCCCCACGTGGTGCGCGTGCTGGACAGCGGCCGCGACGGCGACGTCTACTTCATCGCCATGGAGTACGTGGACGGCGAGGACCTGAAAAGCTACCTGCGGCGCGTGGGCCCGCTGGAGCCGGCAGACGCGGAACGCATCGCCCTGGCGGTGTGTGAAGCCCTCGACTACGCCCACGGACAGGGCATCGTCCACCGCGACGTGAAGCCGCAGAACATCCTCCTGACCCGCGACGGCACCGTCAAGGTGGCGGACTTCGGCATCGCGCGCGCCCTGGCGGCCGTCACCCTCACCCAGACGGGCACCGTGCTGGGCACGGTACACTACCTCTCGCCCGAGCAGGCGCGGGGCGCGCCGGTGGGCCGCGCCTCGGACCTCTACGCGCTGGGGGTCGTGCTCTTCGAGATGCTGACCGGCCGCCTGCCGTTCGAGGGCGAGAGCCCGATCGCCGTGGCCCTCAAGCACCTGCACGAGCCGCCGCCATCGGCCCGCGCCGTGCACCCGCGCGTGCCCCGCCGGCTGGATGGGATCATCCGGAAGGCGATGGCCAAACGGCGCGAGGACCGGTACGCGACCGCCCGCGAGATGGCCGCCGACCTCCGCGGGGAGACCGCTCGATGGGAGGAGGTCCTCGGCGACGACGACCCTACCCGCACGTTCGCGCTCGAGGCGCACCGGCGCCGCCGGCTGCGGCCGGTCGTGCCGCTGGCGGCGGCGGTGCTGGTGGCGGTGCTGGCCGGGCTGTGGGCCGGCTGGCAGGCGGTCAGCGCCTATCTGAACGTCCCCGAGGTGGAGGTGCCCGACCTGGTGGGGCGGTCGCTCTTACAGGCGGAGCAGATCGCGCGGCAGCAGGGCGTGATCCTGGAGGTCGCGGAGCGCGCCTACAGCGCCACGGTGCCGCAGGATGTGATCCTGGCGCAGCACGAACCCCCGGGCAAACGCGTCAAGCAGGGCCGCCGGATCGGGGTGGTCGTCAGCCTCGGGCCGCAGCTCGTCACCGTGCCCGACGTGGTCCACCAGCCCGTGCAGGCCGCGCAGCTGGCGCTGGAGACCGCGCGCCTGCGGGTGGGCGCCCTGCAGGAGGGCTACGACGACGTGGTCAAACCGGGGTTCGTGATCCGACAGGATCCGCCGGCGGGCGCGCGGGTCCAGGTGGACTCACCGGTCACGCTGGTCATCAGCCGGGGGCCGGCGCAGGTGGAGATGCCGGCCCTGGTGGGGCGCACGCTGGCAGAGGCCCGCCGGCTGCTGGAGGATCGCGGTCTGGTGATCGCCCATGCGCGGACCGTTCCGGTGGTCGACGTGGCGCCGGGGGTGATCGTCGAGCAGTCGCCCGTTGCGGGCGCCCTGGTGCGTCCCGGCCAGACCGCCATCACGGTCGCGGTGGCCGCGCGGCCCGGCCAGGAGGCCGCGCCGCCCCAGGCGCCCGTGGTGACCGTCGAGCCTCAGCCGGTGCCGACGCCCGTGCCCTCACCGGCTCCGCCGACGTCCGCGGGCCGTCCGTCCCCGGCGGCGACGCCGGGCGCGCCGCCAGCCGCTGCGCCCTCGCCGGGGCTGGCGCGTCGGACGCGCGTGCAGGTCGTAGTGCCGGAGGGTCCCGCCGCCCAGGAGGTGAAGATCGTCGTCATCGACGAGAAGGGCGTGCGGACGGTCTATCAGGCCGCCCATGCGCCGGGCGACCGCGTCGAGCAGTTCGTGAGCACGCAGGGGTACACGATCATCCAGGTCTACATCGACAACCGCCTCGTGCAGGAACTGCGGCCGTGACCTCCGGCCGTGTGCGCATCGCCGCCAGCCTCCTGGCCGCCGACTTCGCGCACCTGGGGGATGCGGTCCGGGCCGCCGAGCGCGCCGGGGTCGACCTGCTCCACATCGACGTGATGGACGGACAGTTCGTGCCGCCCATCACCATGGGCGCGGTGGTCGTCGACGCCGTGCGCCGCGTCTCGCGGCTGCCCCTGGACGTCCACCTGATGGTGCGCGAGCCGGAACGTCAGCTCGAAGCCTTCGTCGGCGCCGGAGCGGCCAGCATCGCGGTGCACCTGGAGGCGGTCGTCCATCCGCACCGCACGCTGGCGCAGCTGCGGCGCCTGGGCGTGCAGGCCGGCGTCGCCCTCAACCCCGGCACGCCGCCCGACGCGTGCGAGTGGCTCGTCGACGTCCTGGACTTCGTGCTGGTCATGACCGTCGATCCCGGCTACGCCGGCCAGGCGTTCCAGCCGGGCGTGCTGCCCAAGATCGCCCGCATCCGACGCCTGGTGGGCGACCGGTGCTGGATCGCCGTCGACGGCGGCATCTCGCCAAAGACCGCCCCGCTGGCGGTGGCCGCGGGTGCCGACGTGGTGGTGGCCGCGTCGGCCATCTTCGGGGCGCCCGACGGCGTGGACGCGGCGGTGGCGCGCTTGCGGACGGCCGTGCAGGGATGAGCCTTGTGTTCGTGACCCACCCCGCGTGCGAGCGGCACGTCACCGGCCCGGGGCACCCGGAGCGCCCCCAGCGTCTGCAGGCCGTCCGGCGCGCCGTGGAGACGAGCGGGCTGGAGGGCGTGCTGGTCTGGGACGAGCAGCCGCCGGAGGTCGACCCCGACCTTTTGGAACGCGTGCACCGCCGCACCTACATCGAGACCGTGGAGGCGCTGGCGCGCGCCGGCGGAGGCTGGTTGGACGCAGACACCGTCGTGGGGCCCGAGTCGGCGCGGGCCGCGCGCCTGGCCGCGGGCGCGGCGCAGCGGGCCACCGAGGTGCTGCTGGCCGGGCAGGTCCGGCGGGCCTTCGTGGCCGCCCGCCCACCGGGACACCATGCCGGACCCGACCGCGGGATGGGCTTCTGCCTGTTCAACAACGCCGCCGTGGCCGCCGCGGCCGCACGACGGGCGGGCCGCGAGCGCGTGTTGCTCGTGGACTGGGACGTGCACCACGGCAACGGCACGCAGGCGGTGTTCTGGCGCGACCCGTCGGTGCTGGTCGTCTCGGTCCACCAGGAGTACTGGTACCCGGGAACCGGCGCCATGGAGGAGCTCGGGGAAGGGCCGGGCGAGGGGTGTACGGTGAACGTCCCGCTGCCTGCGGAGACCGGCGATGGCGGGTACGCCGACGTCTTCACCGAAGTGGTGCTCCCGCTGGCCTACGCCTACCGACCCCAGTTCATCGTCGTCTCGGCCGGATACGACGCGCACTTCGCCGATCCGCTGGGCGGGATGGTCGTCAGCGCCGCCGGGTTCCGGCAGTTGGCCCGCCTGATGGACGAGGTGGCCCGCACGCTCGACGTGCCGCTGCTGGCCGTGCTCGAGGGCGGCTACCACCTCGACGCGCTGGCCACGTCGGTGGTGGCCACGCTCGAGGCGCTGACAGGACGGCCCACCGATCCCGCAGCCTGGCGCGAGCCCGCCCCTGCGGGCCTGGGCGCGCGGCGGCCGGGGCGGGAGACCCCCCCGTCCGCGATCGGCAGCCGCGTGCGCGCGGTGCGACGCCTGCTGGCGACCTACTGGCGGCTCTAGCGCCGCGGCCGCTCCCCTGGGGACGGGCACGGCGTCAGGGCTCGGCCGGCGCGGGGCCCGTGGCGTGCCGCACGAGGACCCGGAGACGATCGGCACGCGGCCCACGGCTGCGTCCGGTGCACCCGGGGGCCGGCCTGCGGCCCGGGGAGGAAACCCGCGACAGGCGGCGAAGTGCGCAGCGCTGGCCGGAGCAGCATCTGCGACGGACGACGTCGCTGCGGGCACATCGCCGCAGGCGGAGCGCGGGGCCACGCGCCGGCAGCATGCGCAGGGCACGGCAGTGGAGGCGACGGGCCAGATGGCAGCAGAGCAGGCAGGGGCGGACGAGCAGGCACCGAAGAGCGAGGCCGTGGACCTCTCGGAGGCGGTGCCCCGGCTCCGGGAGCGCCAGATCGTGCAGGGCACGGTGGTGCGCGTCGACACCGAGGGCGTCCTGGTCGACGTCGGGGCCAAGTCGGAAGGACTGATCCCGCCCAAGGAGCTGGCCCGCCGGGGCGAGCAGCTCGAGGCGGTGCACGTCGGAGACCGAATCGATGTGATGGTGATGCGCGTCGACGGCGAGGAGGGCAACATCATCCTCAGCAAGAAGCGCGCGGACTTCGTGCGCGCCTGGGAGCGTGTGCTCGAGGCGCATCGGGACGGGCGCATCATCCACGCCATGGTCGTCGACAAGGTGAAGGGCGGTCTGGTGGTGGACCTGGGGCTGCGCGGCTTCGTGCCGGGATCGCACGTCGACCTCACGCAGGCCAAGGGCCGGCGCTTCGAGTGGTTCGTCGGCCAGTCGATTCCCCTGAAGGTCATCGAAGTGGACCGCGGCAAGGGGCGCGTCATCCTCTCGCACAAGCTGGCCGTGGAGGAAGAACGGAAGAGTCGCCGGGAACAGGTGCTGGCCACGCTGGAGGAGGGCGCCGTCGTCGAGGGCGTCGTGAAGCGCATCACCGACTTCGGGGCGTTCGTGGACCTGGGCGGCGTCGACGGCCTGTTGCCCATCAGCGAGATGGCCTGGACCTACATCCGCCATCCCTCAGAGGTCGTGCGGCGCAACCAGCACCTGCGGCTGCAGGTCCTGAAGATCGACCGGGAGGCCGGCAAGATCTCGCTGGGCCTCAAGCAGATCCTGGAAGACCCCTGGACCACCGTCGACGAACGCTACCGGGCCGGTGACGTCGTGCGCGGCAAGGTGGTGCGCCTGGTCGCCTCCGGCGCGTTCGTGCGGCTGCGGGACATCGACGCGTTCTTGCCGATCAGCGAGCTGGCCGAGAAACGGGTCGCCAAGGTCGACGACGTCGTGCAGGTCGGCCAGACGGTCGAGGCCATGGTGGTCGAAGTGCGACCCGAGGAGCGCCGCATGATCGTGAGCGTGCGGCGGCTGGCGCGCGAGGCCGAGCGCAAGCGGGTGAAGGAGTACCTGCGGGAACAACAGGACGAAGGCCGGGTGACCATCGGCGACGCGGTGGGCGCGCTGCTGCGGCAGGTGACGACATCGCGCCCCGGGGCGCCCGACCCCGAGGCGCCTTCGCCCACGACGCCGGAGCACGAGCCCGGCACGTCCTGACGCATGCCGCCGGGATCGCCTTGTCGCCCGCGACGACGGCGGCTACAATGGGTGTGACCGCGGGGAGTGGCGCAGCTTGGTGTAGCGCGCAGCGTTCGGGACGCTGAGGTCGGGGGTTCAAATCCCCCCTCCCCGACCAGGTGGGCGGCGGGTGGTCGCCTGCGGTCGTACCACACGCCGCGGTGCGCGGCTTGTCACCAGGGATCTGACACGGTAGACTAGGGCTCGATGCGGTGCCGCGAGGGGCGCCGCGTCGTGCGAACACGGCAGGAATGTGGGGAAACGCGCGGGGCGGCGCGGGTGCGCCGTCTTTGTCTTTTTCGGCGATCGCACGCCGTGGGCGCGCGGCCGCGCGCAGGGGATTCGGTGCTCGACGCGGGGGCGCGGGCGCCAGCTGCGGGCGACGGATCGACCGCCGGGGAGGTCCCGGGTGGAGGAGTTGGCGACCCCGACGCGAACCTCAGGCCACCATGCGATGCGCGTGGCGCGTGGCATTCCCCACGTGAGGCCGTCGCCGGCGATCAGGGCACGGGCCGACGACGCCCCGGTGCGCGTGGGGGTGTTCACCGACTCGTACCTGCCCCGCATCAGCGGCGTGGTGCGGTCGATCGAGGCGTTCGTGGCCGAGCTGCGCCGCCAGGGCCACCACGTCTCGATCTTCGCGCCCGGCTACCGGGGGTTCGTGGACACCGATCCGGACGTGGTGCGGTTTCCCTCGGTGCGCCCGCCCGGCCACCCCGACTTCCCGCTGGCGATTCCCCTCCACCGCCGGTTCGTGGCCACGCTGGCGGCGCGGCGGCTGACGGTGGTGCACACCCATTCGCCCTTCCTCATGGGCGCGGCCGGGCGCTACGCGGCGCGGCGCCTGGGGCTCCCGCTGGTGTTCACGCACCACACCATGTACGCCGAGTACGTGCACTACGTGCCGCTGTTTCCGCCGCCGCTGTCGCGTCGCGTGGTGACGCGGTACACGGCGCGGTACTGCAACCGTTGCACGGCCGTGATCGCGCCCTCACAGGCGGTCCGCGCGTGGCTGCGGTCCATCGGGGTCACGGCGCCCATCGAGGTCCTGCCCACCGCGGGCTTCGAGCTCGCGCGGTTCGACCGACTCGAGCCCTCGTGGGTCCGGCCGCGCTACGGGATTCCGTCCGATGCGCCGCTGGTGATCACCGTGGGCCGCCTGGCCCCCGAAAAGCGCTTCGACGTGCTGCTAGCCGCGTTCGCCGACGCGGCCCGGGGCAGTCCCGCCCGCCTCCTGGTCGTGGGCGGGGGTCCGGAAGCGCCCGTGTTGCGCCATCTCGCCGCCCAGCTCGGCGTGGGCACCCAGGTGGTCTTCACGGGGCCGTTGGACCACGACCGCGTGCTGGACTGCTATGCCGCGGCCGACCTGTTCGCGTTCGCCTCGCCAACGGAGACGCAGGGCCTGGTGGTGATCGAGGCCATGGCCGCCGGGCTGCCGGTGGTGGCCGTGCGGGCTGGTGGGGTGGCCGAGGCCGTCGGTGACGGCGACACCGGCCTGCTGGTCGACCCGGACCCCGCAGCCCTGGCCGCGGCCATCCGTCGCCTGCTCGACGATGCGCCCCTGCGCCGCCGGCTGGCCGCCCGGGGCCGGCAGGTGGCGCGCGCCTATGCGATCGACGCGCTGGCACGCCGACTGGTTGCGCTGTACCGCCACGTGAGCACCGATGGACCCATCGACACCGCACCCGACTGAGCCCAGGCCGCCCCAGGCGGCGATCACACCACGGGCGGGTCGCGTCGGCGGCCCGAATCGAGGAGGAGACCCAGCGTGCAACTCCGACGCCTCGAGCTGATGGGGTTCAAGACGTTCGTGACCCGCACGGAACTCGCGTTCCACCCGGGGGTCACGGCCATCGTCGGTCCCAACGGCAGCGGGAAGAGCAACATCTTCGACGCCATCCGCTGGGCGCTGGGCGAGACCAACGCCCGGCTGCTGCGTGGCGGCCGCATGGACGACCTGATCTTCTCCGGCAGCGCCGGGCGCAAGCCGCACGCGATGGCGCAGGTGTCGCTCACGTTGGACAACGGCGCGGGCCTGCTGCCGCTGGCGTTCAGCGAGGTCACCGTGACCCGCGCGGTCACCCGCGGGGGGGAAGGACGGTACGCCATCAACGGCGTGGACTGTCGGCTGCGGGACGTGCAGATGCTCTTCCTCGGCACGGGGCTGGGCGGCCGCTCCTACGCGCTGATCGGGCAGGGCGAGGTGGACGCGGTGCTGCGCGCGACGCCGGTCGAACGCCGGCAGTGGCTCGAGGAAGCAGCCGGTCTGGCGCGGTACAAGCGGCAGCGCGTGGAGGCCGAGCGGCGTCTGGCCCACGCGCAGGCCCACCTGGAGCGGCTGGCGGATCTCGTCGCCGGGCTGGAGTCCCAGCGGCAGGCCCTGGCGGTCCAGGCCGAGGCCGCCGCGCGCCATCAGCGCCTCACCGACGACGTGCGCGAGCTCGAACTGGCGCTCTTCGCCGACGAGGCCAGGCGGCTGCTGGCCGCCGCGCGCCGCCTGGCCGCCCAGCTGTCGGCCGAGCGGGCGGCGCGGGAGGCGGCCGCCCAGCGCCACGCCGCCGCCGCCACCGCGGTCGCCGACGCCGAGACCGCGCTGGCCGCGGCCACCGCAGCGGTCGAACGCGCGCAGGCGACGCTGCTCGATGGCGCCGAGCAGGCCACGCGGCTGGCCATGGAGGCGCAGACGCTGGCCGCGGAGGCCGACGCGCTGCGCGCCCGGTGCGAGCATCTGACGGACGAGCGGGCCCGGCTGGACCAGACGCTGGAGCGGCTGCGCGCGGAGGAGGCCGCGCTCGAGCAGGACGCCGCGGCCGGGCAGGCCGAGCGCGCCCGGCTGGCTGCAGAGGCGACTGCGGCCGAAGCGGCCCTGGCGGCGGCCCGCGACGCGCTGGCCGCGCAGCAGGCCGCGCTGCGCGCGACCCGTGACGAGGCGGCGGAGGTGGCGCGCGCGCTCGCCCAGGCCCGGCGTGACCTAGCCGCGGCGCAGGCCCGCGCGGCCGTGCTGGCCCAGTCGGCGGAGACCGCGGCTCAGAAGGCGCAGGCTGCGCGGGAGGCGGCGCACCGCGCGGCCACGGACCGGGCCGCAGCGGAGGACGCGCTGGCCCAGGCCCGCGCCGCCGCCGCCGCGGCCGCCGCGCACGTGGCGGCGGCGACCGCGGCCCTGGAGGCCCGGCGCGCGGAGTGGGCCGCGCTCATCGAGCAGGTGCACGCGGTGGAACTGGAGGAGCACCGGCTGCGTGCGCGCCTGGCCTCGATCGAGGAGGCCCACCGGCAGCACGCCGGGTTCGACGAGGGCGCGCGTGCCGTGCTGCTCGCCGCGCGTGACCACCCGGAGCGCTTTCCGGGGCTGCGGGGCGCGGTGGCCGAGCTGCTGGATGCGCCCGAGGCGTTGCGTCCCGCGGTCACCGCAGCGTTGGGGCGCCGCCTGCACTGTCTGGTCGTGGAGCGCCGCGCCCAGCTCGAGCCCGTGCTGGCCTTCCTGGCCGCCGACGGGGCGCGTGCCGCCACGGTGGTCGCCCTGGAGGACCTGCGGCCTGCGCGCCTCCCGGAGGGTGAGGCGCCCGATGGCCTGCGCGCGGACCGCGCGGTGCAGCCCGCGGGCGGGGACGAGCTCCTGGCCCGGCGCCTCGCGCAGGCGCTGTTGGGCGATGCGATGATCGTGGAGGACCTGGCGGCGGCCTGGGCGCTTCGCGCCGCAGGCTTCGCGGGCCGCGCGGTGACCCGAGACGGCCTGGTGCTGGAGCCCGACGGTGTGCTGGCACTAGGCGGCTGGCCCGCGGGCGACCTGGCGCCGCTGGGCCGGGGACAGACGATCGCCGCGATGCGGCAGGCCCTCGAGGAGATCGAGCGGACGCGCCTGGCGCTGGTGGTGCGGCGCGCGGCCGCGGCCGAGGGCGTGCGCGACGCCGAGGAGGCGCTGGCCCGCGCGCGCGCCGTGTCCGAGGACGCGCAGGCAGAGGTGTTCGCGCGCAGCCAGCAGGTCGAGCGCCTGGCGGCGGACGCCGCGCGCCTGACGGCCGAGGCGCAGGCCTTGGAAGACGAGCGCGGGCCACGGGACGACGAGCGCGCGCGCCTCGCGCGCCAAGCGGAGGCGCTCGACGCCGACGTGCGCCGGCTCGAGGAGGAGGCGCGCCGTCTGGACGCGGCGCAGGCGGCCGGGCAGGCCGAGCTGGCGCGCGCTGAGGCCGCGCACGAGGCGGCGGCCGCCGCCCTGCAGGCGGCGCGCCTGCGGCTGGCCGAGGTCGAGGGCCGCGTGCAGACGGTGGCGGCGCGCGCTGCCGACCGACGCGCCAGCGCGGCAGACCTCGTCCGGCGGATGGCCGAGCTCGAGGCAGCCCGGCGCGCGGCCGCAGACGCCGCGGCCGAGGTGGAGGGCCGCCAGCGCGCGGCCGCCGCGGCGTACGACGCGCTGGTAGCGCGCCAGGCTGCCGCCAAGGCCGAGCTCGAGCGCCTCCAGGCCGAGCGCGGGACGCTGCGGGAGACGCTGGCAGCGCGGCAGGAGGAGCACCGTGCGGCCGGCGAGGCGCTGGCGGCGGCCGACGCCGCGGTGCACCGGACCGAGGTGCGCGCGGCGCAGGTCGAGGCGGAGCTGGACGCTGCCCGCGCGCGCCTGGCGGCCGAGTTCGGGGTGACCCTGGAGGACGCCGCGACGCGCCGGCTGCAGGGCAGCCGCGAGGACGCGCAGCGCCAGCTGGCCGCTCTGCGCGAGGCGCTGCGGGAGCTGGGGCCGGTCAACCTGCGCGCGGCCGACGAGCATGCCGCGATCTGTGCGCGCCTGGAGGCCCTGCGCGCCCAGGTCGACGACCTGGACCGCGCCTCGGCGCTGCTGCGGGAGGTGATCGGGCAGATCAACGCCGCCCTGCGCGTGCGCTTCCGGCAGACCTTCGAGGACGTGAACGCGGAGTTCGGCCGGCTGTTCCAGCGCCTGTTCGAGGGCGGGAACGGCCACCTCGAGCTCGTGGAGGCCGACGACGGCGGCGAGCCCGGCCTGGAGGTCATCGCGCAGCTGCCGGGCAAGATGCGCCGCCCGCTGGTGGCGCTGTCGGGCGGCGAGCGGGTGCTGGTGGCGCTGGCGTTGATCTTCGCCATGCTGCGTGTACACCCCAGCCCCTTCTGCATCTTCGACGAGGTGGAAGCGGCCCTGGACGACGCCAACACCCAGCGGTTCGTCACCCTGCTGCGCGATCTGGCCGAGCGGACCCAGGTGCTGATCATCACCCACAACAAGGGCACCATGGCCGCCGCCGACGTCCTGTACGGCGTGACGATGCAGGAACCCGGCGTGTCATCGCTGGTCTCGGTGCGGCTGGTACCCCCCGAGACCAACGGCCAGACGGCGCCCGCGGATGTCGCGGCGCGCGTGCGCGAGCCCGTGGCGGCGCCGGGCGACTGACGGAGGCGGACCGGCGTGGAGGACCGACCGGGCTGGCTCGGCCGGTTGCGGCAGAGCCTCGCGCGTACCCGCCAGGCGCTGGGGGCGCGCCTGGACGCTCTGCTGGCCCGTCCGATCGACCCCGCCTTCTACGACGACCTGGAGGAAGTGCTGATCCAGGCCGACCTCGGCGCGCCGCTTGCGCGCGCCATCGTCGAGGACCTGCGCGCACGGACGGTGGGGAGCGCGGCGCCGGCCGAGGTCCGGGCGGCGCTGGCCGCCATCCTGCGCGATCGGCTCGGGCCGCCGGGGCGGCTGCGGCTCGAGCCGCCTCCCGCCGTGGTGCTCGTGCTCGGCGTGAACGGGTCGGGCAAGACCACGACGATCGGGAAGCTGGCGCACCGGCTGACCCGCGAGGGGCGCCGCGTGCTGCTGGCGGCAGCCGATACGTTCCGCGCCGCGGCGATCGCGCAGCTCGAGGTCTGGGGTGCCCGCGTCGGTGCGCCGGTGATCCATCACCGGGAGGGTGCCGACCCCGCAGCGGTGGTGTTCGACGCGGCCCAGGCCGCGCAGGCGCGCGGCGTCGACGTCCTGCTGGTGGACACCGCCGGCCGCCTGCACACGCGGGTCAACCTGATGGAGGAGTTGAAGAAGGTCGACCGGGTGGTGGCCCGCACGCTGCCCGCGGCGCCTGTCGAGCGTCTGTTGGTGCTCGACGCCACGACGGGCCAGAACGGCCTGGCGCAGGCGCGCGCCTTCCACGAGGCCGTGCGCCTCACCGGCGTCGTCATCACCAAGCTCGATGGAACGGCCAAGGGGGGCATCGCGGTGGCCATCGCCCAGACGCTGGGCGTGCCCATCGTGTTCCTCGGGACCGGCGAGGGGCTCGACGACCTCGACCCCTTCGACCCTGGCGCGTTCGCCGAGGCGCTGCTGGCTCAGGACGGCAGCCGGTCGTAGCGTGGCGGCCGCGGGCCCGGGGCATCCGGGCGTGGGAGCGTGCGGCCCAGGGCCCGGGAGAGGCGGCCGCGCGGCGGCCAGGAGGACCGCAGGCGCCCGCCTTCGCGGGCCCGGCCAGCTGCGCGTGGCCTGGCACTGCCGTTGACGGCGGCGCACGTCCGCGGTAAGGTAAGAAGGATTCCATGTGTCAAGGCGATTTCCTTTACAGATGACCGTCGATGCGGCGCCCGGCGCGGCTGCCGGGTGCCCTGCATCGCCACGCAATCGCCAGGCACAGGTGAGGAACGATGGACCGGGAGCTCGCAGGACGTGACCGCGCGAACCGCCTGCTGGATCGCTACGGCCGCCTGCTGACCGCACGGCAGCGGGAGTTCCTGGTGCGCTACTACCAGGACGACCTCTCGCTGGGCGAGATCGCCGCGCAGCTGCGCATCTCGCGGCAGGCCGTGCACGACGGCCTGCGCCGGGCGCTTGGCGCGCTGGAGCGGTTCGAGGCGGCGCTGGGGCTGGTGGGCGATGGCCCACGCGCCGGGGGCGAGCACTACTTCACGCGGCGCCCGCGGTCGGCGCCCCAGACGCGCACCGTGCACGCGACGCTGCGGGGACGCCAGTGGGCGTTCGCGGTGGCGCGGGGCGTCTTCGCCCGGCGCGGCGTCGACCCCGGCACCCGGTTGCTGATCGAGGCGATGCGGATCGAGCCCACCGACCGCGTGCTGGACCTGGGCTGCGGCTACGGGGCCGTCGGCCTGGTGGCCGCCGCGCTCGCGCCGGCAGGAGGCGCGTGGCTGGTGGACGCCAACGAGCGCGCCGCGGCGCTGGCCCGCGACAACGCCCTCGCCCACCGGCTGGACAACGTGGCGGTGCTGGTGGGCGATCGCGCCGCAGCGATCCGGGACGCCTCCATGGACGTCGTGGTGACCAACCCGCCCATCCGCGCGGGTCGCCGGGTGGTGGCGGGCTTCATCGACGATGCCCACCGGGTGCTCCGGCCGGGTGGCCGCTTCTACCTGGTGGCGCGCACCGCGCAGGGGGCCCGGACGCTGGCGCGGCTGATCGCGGCGCGGTTCGGCGGCGTGCGGCAGGTGGCGCTGCGCGGTGGCTACCGCGTCTACGAAGCGACCCGCGGCGAGGAGCCTGCCGGTGTTTGACGGCCTGCAGCAGCGCCTGGGCGAGATCGTTCGGAAGCTGACCGGGCGCGGCGTGCTGTCGGCGGCGGACGTCGACGCCGCGCTGCGCGACGTCCGTCTGGCGTTGCTGGAGGCCGACGTCAACGTCAAGGTCGTCCGCGACTTCACCGCGCGCCTGCGCGAGGCGGCGGTGGGCCAAGAGGTCTGGAAGCACCTCAACGCGGGTCAGCAGGTGGTCAAGCTCGTCCACACCGAGCTCACCCGGCTGCTGGGCGGCGGCGCCCGCGACCTGCGGCTGGCGCCGCCCCCGCCCGCGGTGGTGCTGCTAGTGGGGCTCAACGGCGTGGGCAAGACCACGTCGGCGGCCAAGCTCGCCCGCTGGTTGCGGCGGCGCGGCAGGGCGCCGCTGCTGGTAGCCACCGACCTGAAGCGGCCGGCGGCCATCGAGCAACTGCGCGTGGTCGGCGCGGCTGCCAGCGTCCCGGTCTTCGCGCAGGATGGCGCCACCGACCCTGTGGCGGTCGCCCTGGCGGCGGTGGCCCATGCCCGAACCGCGGGGCACGACGTGGTGATTGTGGACTCCGCGGGACGCCAGCACGCCGACGACGCCCTCATGGCCGAGCTGGCCGCCATGCATGCGGCGCTGCATCCCCGCGAGACCCTGCTGGTGGTCGATGCTATGGCCGGGCAGGATGCGGTGACTATGGCCGAGCGCTTCGCCGCCCGGCTCCCGATCGACGGCGTGATCCTGACCAAGCTCGACGGCGACGCGCGGGGCGGTGCCGCGCTCTCGGTGGTGGCCACCCTGGGGCGGCCCATCCTGTTCGTGGGGGTGGGCGAGAAGCTCGACGCGCTGGAACCCTTCCATCCCGACCGCATGGCAGGACGCATCCTGGGGATGGGCGACGTCCTCACCCTGATCGAGAAGGCGGAAGCTGCGGTCTCGGCGGAGCGCGCTGCCGAGCTCGAGCGCAAGCTGCGCCGCGCGCGGTTCACCCTTGAGGACTTCCTCGAGCAGCTGCGGCAGGTGCGCCAGATGGGTCCCCTCGACCAGCTGCTGGAGATGATCCCGGGCTTCGCCCGCGCGCGCACCGCGGGCCTGACGGTCGACGAACGCCAGCTCAAGCGCGTCGAGGCCATGATCCAGTCGATGACGCCGGCCGAGCGCGCCGATCCGTCCATCATCGACGGCAGTCGCCGCCGGCGGATCGCGCGGGGCAGCGGCACCACGGTGCACGACGTCAACCGGTTGCTGAAACAGTTCGAGGAGACCCGTCGCCTGCTACGACACATGGAGGAGCGGGGGCGCGGCCGCGGGTGGCCGTTCGCCCCCCGCTGAGAGCACCGGGACGCGGCTGCGGACGGCACGCCGGCCCGGGAGGGGCAACGCGACGCGAGGAGGGAGACGATGGCGGTCAAGATTCGCTTGATGCGCATGGGGGCCAAGCACCAGCCCGTCTACCGGATGGTGGTGGCCGACGCCCGTGCGCCCCGAGGCGGGAAGTACCTCGAGGCCCTGGGGTTCTACAACCCGCGCACCGAGCCGTCGACGATCCGGATCGACGAGGAGCGGGTCCGCAAGTGGCTGGACCGGGGGGCGCGCCCCTCCGACGCCGCCCGGGTGCTGTTGGAGAAGACCGGCATCCTGCAACGGTGGGAGGCCGGCCGCACCCGGCCGGGGTAGGCCGTGGCTGGCGCCGACGTGCGCGCGTTGGTCGAGGACGTGGTGCGCGGGCTCGTGGGCCAGCCCGACGCGGTACGCGTGGACGCCGTCGAGCGCGCCCGCATGCTGGTGGTCGAGGTGCGGGTCGCGCCCGAGGACGTGGGCAAGGTGATCGGGCGGCGGGGGCGCGTGATCGCCGCGCTGCGCACCGTGGCCCGGACCGCGGCGGCACGGACCGGCCGGCGCGTGCACGTGGAGATCGTGCAGTAACCACACCAAGGAGGAGCGCATGGGCATCACCCTCGTCCGGCCGGTGGTCGTCAAGGCCATCGTCACCGAGGCGTTCAAGCGACAGTACCTGAGCGAGCTCGAGGACATGATCAAACGCCTGGACGCCGTCATCGGGCAGATCGACAGCCAGATTCGACGCGCGGAGCTCGAGCGGCAGATCACGCCGCAGTCGCGGGCGATCCGCCAGCAGCTGGAGCTCGAGCGGTCCCGCCAGGAGGCCGCCCGCGCCGAGCTGAGCGCGCGCTTGCGCGAGGCCGAGGCGCTCGAGCTGCACTCGGAGTTCTCCCAGGGCACGGTGGAGAGCCTGGTGGAGGTCAACGTCGGCGACAACTTCTTCGCACGGCTGACGCGCACCGAGATCGTCGTCAAGGATGGGATCGTCGTCGAGATCCGGGAAGGGTGAGCCGGACGGCAGGCGGCCCGCGCCGCCGGCGTGGATCGTCGTCGGCCGCATCGTGCGGCCGCACGGGCTGCGGGGCGAGGTGCGGGTGCAGCTGGAGACGGACTTCCCCGAGCGATTCGCGCGGCGACGCCGAGTGTACCTGCGCCGGGCGGGCGCGCTGACCCCCGCCGAGATCACGGGCGTGCGGCCCCACGGCGGGGCGCTGCTGGTGACGCTGCGGGGCGTGGACAGCGTCGAGGCGGCACAACGCCTGCGGGGTGCCGAGCTGGTGGTGGCGCGGCGCGCGCTGCCGCCGCTGGGCCCTGACACGTACTACCTGTTCGAGATCGTCGGCCTGCGCGTGCGCACCGAGGAGGGCCGTCTGGTGGGTGTGGTCACGGAGGTCGCACGGGGCCCGGCTCACGACGTGTACGTGGTGCGGGGGCCCCAGGGGGACGTGCTGGTGCCGGCGCTGCGCGAGGTGGTGCGGCGGGTGGACCGGGCCACCGGGGAGATGGTGGTGCGTCTGCCCCCGGGGCTGGAGGCCTAGCGTGCGGATCGACATCGTCACGATCTTCCCCGAGGCCGTGCGGCCCGTGCTGGAGGTGTCGCTGCTGGGGCGGGCGCGCCAGCGCGGCCTGGTGACCATCGCGGTGCACGACCTGCGCGACTACACCACCGACCGGCACCGCCAGGTCGACGACGTGCCCTACGGCGGCGGGCCCGGGATGGTGATGAAGCCCGAGCCGTTCTTCGCGGCCGTCGAGGCCCTGACCCCACCGGGAGGGCCGCGCCCGCGCGTGATCCTGACCTCGCCGCAGGGCCGCCGGTTCGAGCAGCGCCTGGCGGAGGAGCTGAGCCGCGCGCCCCACCTGATCATCCTGTGCGGGCGCTACGAGGGCGTCGACGAGCGGGTCGTCATTGGGCTGGGCGCCGAGGAGATCTCCATCGGCGACTACGTGCTCACCGGCGGGGAGCTGGCGGCGCTCGTCATCGTGGACGCCACGGTGCGGCTGCTCCCGGGCGTCGTGGGCGACGCGCAGTCGGTGGCGGCCGAGTCGTTCACCACCGGGTTGCTGGACTACCCGCACTACACGCGGCCGGCGGAGTTCCGCGGGCTGCGGGTGCCCGAGGTGCTGCTCAGCGGCCACCATGCCGAGATCCGGCGCTGGCGGCGCCGCGAGCAGTTGCGGCGCACCCTGGCACGGCGGCCCGACCTGCTGGCCCAGGCGACGCTCAGCGACGAGGATCGGGCGCTGCTGGCCGCCCTCCAGGCCGAGGCGGCCGGCGAGCGCTGAGCCGGCGGCGCGCCGGCTCCCGCGCGGCCGCCGTCGCCCGCCGCGCTTGGCCGGGCGCGGCGACCTGTGTTAGAATTCTCAACCGTGACCGGCGCCGCGACGTGCGCGCCGGGCCGGGAGATCACGCCGGGCGAGGAGCGAGAAGGATGGACAAGGTCAGGGCCGTCGAGGCTGCGTCGCTGCGCACGCAGATCCCCGAGTTTCGCCCCGGCGACACCGTGCGGGTGCACGTCAGGGTCACCGAAGGGGGCCGGGAGCGACTGCAGGTGTTCGAGGGCACGGTCATCGCCCGCCGCGGCGGTGGCACGGGCGCCACGTTCACGGTGCGGCGGATCAGCCACGGCGTGGGCGTCGAGCGTATCTTCCCGTTGCACTCGCCGCGGCTGGAGAAGATCGACGTCGTCCGCCGCGGCCGCGTCCGACGCGCCAAGCTGCACTACCTGCGCGGCAGGGTGGGGAAGGAGACCCGCATCAAGGAGCAGCGCTAGCCCGCTGCCCTGTAGCGCATGACTCGCGACCTCCTGACGGTTGTCGAGCGGCTGCCGTTCGGCATTCCAACGTTCATCCTGCTGCTCGCCGCCGGGCTGCTGCTGCTGCGGACGGTAGTCCGCCGCAGCTACCGGCTGCCGCCGACGGTGCGGCTGTCGATCGTCGAGACGCTGGACGCCACTATCTTCGCCGCGCTGCTCTCCCTGGTCATCATCGTCTTCGTCGTGCAGGCGTTCTTCATCCCCTCGGGCTCCATGGAGCCCACGCTGCGGGTGGGCGACCGGATCCTGGTGGGGAAGTTCGCCTACCGCATCTGGGAGGTCCGCCGGGGGGACATCATCGTCTTCCGGTACCCGCTCAATCCCAACAAGGACTTCGTCAAGCGCGTGGTCGGCCTGCCGGGCGAGCGCATCGAGATGAAGGACGGGCTGGTGCGCATCAACGGCCGCCCGCTCTCCGAGGTGTACCCCACGGCGCTCCCGGGCGGCGACCGCGCGTGTGCCAGCACCTACGGCCCCGAGGTCGTGCCCCCGGAGCACGTCTTCGTGCTGGGCGACAACCGCTGCAACAGCGAGGACAGCCGCTTCTTCGGCTTCGTCCCCATGCGGAACATCGTGGGGCGTGCGCTCGTGGTCTACTGGCCGCCGGATCGCATCGGGCTCGTCCGCTGACGGCGCCATGGCCCCGCGGGCTGCCCCCCGACAGGCAGACCGCAGTTCCCGGCCGACCCTGGCGGCGCTCGCCGCCGCGCTGGCAGCGGGCACGGTGGCGGCGGCCGAGCTCGCCCGGGATCCCCGTGCCGGTGCGCGTCGGCTCGCGGCGCAGTGGGCGCGGCGCCAAGCCCGGGCCGAGGCCGAGCGCGCGCGCCTGGCAGCGATGTTCGCGCACGAGCGGGCGGCGTGGGCCGCGGGCATCGCGCCGGTGGCGGGGGTGGACGAGGCCGGCCGTGGTCCGCTGGCCGGCCCGGTGGTGGCCGCCGCGGTCGTGTTCCCCGAGGAGCTGCCGGTGCCACAGCTACGGGACTCCAAGCGCCTGACGCCCGCAGCACGCCTGGCGGTCTACGAGCGGCTGCTGGCGTGCGGCGCCGCCGTGGGGATCGGGGTGGCGGAGGTGGACGAGATCGACCGGCACAACATCCTGGGCGCCACGGCCCTGGCCTGGACCCGCGCGCTGGCCGCGCTGCCGGTGGCTCCCGCGCTGGTCCTCATCGACGGGCACCTGCGCGCGCCGGTGGCGGTGGCGCAGCGGCCGATCGTGCGGGGCGACGCCCAGTGCGCGTCGATCGCGGCGGCGTCGATCGTCGCCAAGGTCACGCGCGACCGGCTCATGGAGGCGCTGGACGCGCGCTACCCGCAGTACGGGTTCGCCCACCACAAGGGCTACGCCACGGCCGCGCACCTGGCGGCGCTGCGCCGGTGGGGGCCGTGTCCGGCACACCGCCGTGCGTTCGTGTCCGCCGCCCTGCGCCAGCACGCGCTGTGGCCCGACCCGTCCGCACACGACCCCGTGGGGTGAGGCCGGGGGCCCGGCCCGGGTCACTACGCGCGCCGGCCGCGCAGCCGCGGGTCCAGCAGATCCCGCAGGGCGTCACCCACGAAGGTGAAGGCCGCCACGGTGGCGCCGATGGCGAGGCCCGGCGCGATGGGCACCCACCAGGCGGTCAGGAGGAACTGCCGACCCTGGGCCACCATGAAGCCCCACTCGGGCATGGGCGGCTTCGCGCCCAGGCCCACGAAGCTCAGGCTGGCGGTGATCAGGATGGCGTTGCCCGCGTCGGTGGCCAGCTGGACCAGGAGCGGCGCCAGGCAGTTGGGCAGCAGGTGACGGGCCAGCACGCGCGCCTCGCCGGCCCCCAGCGCCCGTGCGGCTTCGACGTAGGGCAGGTGGGCCAGGGCCAACACCTGCCCGCGCATCAGCCGCGCGTAGCGGGGCCACCAGGCCAGGCCCACGGCCAGGACGGCGTTGGCCATGCTCGACCCCAGGGCGGCCACGATGGCCATGGCCAGCAGAAACGACGGGAACGCCAGGAAGATGTCGCAGGCGCGCATGATGGCCTCGTCGACCAGGCCGCCGCGGTAGCCGGCCACCACGCCCAGCGGCACGCCCACCCCTGAGGCCACCAGCAACACCACGCTCGCCACGGCCAGCGAGATCCGGGCGCCGACCATGACGCGGCTGGCCACGTCCCGACCCAGGTCGTCGGTCCCGAAAGGATGGACGACGCTGGGGGGCTGGAAGCGCCGCTCGACGGCGATGGCGTACGGGTCGTGGGGCACGTAGGCCGCGCTCACCACCGCGACCGTCGCGATGGCGCCCAGCAGCACGAGCCCGGCCGTGGCGCCCGCGTTGCGGGTCAGCCGGCGCCACAGCGTCACCGGCCGCGGGCCCACGGCCGGCCAGGCCGACGGCAGCGAGATCACGGGCGCCGCGCCTGCCCCATGGGGTCAGTAGTGGATCCGCGGATCGAGCAGCAGGTAGCTCAGATCCACGAGGAAGTTCACGACGACGTAGACCAGCGAGAACAGCAGTGTGATCCCCATGATCGGCTGGAAGTCCAACCCCAGGATGGCGCGCACCGCATACGAGCCGATGCCCGGCCACGAGAAGATGTACTCCACCAGGAACACGTAGGCGATGAGCGAGGCCACCTGGAGGCCGATGACGGTCACCACGGGGATCATGGCGTTCTTCAACGCGTGGTGGACCAGCACCCGGCCTGCGCTCAACCCCTTGGCCCGGGCCGTGCGGACGTAGTCGGCGGTCAGCACCTCCAGCAGGCTGCTGCGGGTCATGCGGGTGATCACGGCTAGGTTGGCCACCGCCAGCGTGGCCGCCGGGAGGGCCAAGTGGTGGAGGGCCGAGACGAAGGCCGGCCAGTTGCCGGCCAGGACACTGTCCACCAGCAGGAACCCGGTCACCACCGGGGGGCGGGCCACGGCGTCGCTGATGCGCCCGCCCGACGGAAACCACCGCAGCTCCTTGTAGAAGACCAGCTGGAAGAGGAGGGCGACAATGAAGACGGGCATCGAGACGCCGAAGATGGCGAACGCCCGCGTGAGGGCGTCGGACAGGCGCCCCGCACGCACCGCC
This sequence comes from Armatimonadota bacterium, assembly GCA_031459855.1. Classification (NCBI taxonomy): domain Bacteria; kingdom Bacillati; phylum Candidatus Sysuimicrobiota; class Candidatus Sysuimicrobiia; order Candidatus Sysuimicrobiales; family Candidatus Humicultoraceae; genus Candidatus Fervidifonticultor; species Candidatus Fervidifonticultor primus. The sequence continues at coordinate 3,044,258 of JAVKHP010000001.1, read as the reverse complement.
GTGAACGTGCCCAGCGCGATGCCCAGCGGCACGCACAGGGCCAGGGAGACCAGGGCGAGCTCGATGCTGGCCGGCAGGAACGTCGCGATGTCGTCCCGCACCGGCCGCTGGTTCAGGATGGACCGGCCGAGGTCGAAGCGCAGCACGATGCCCGCCATGTAGCGCAGGTACTGCTCGTGCAGCGGGCTGTCCAGCCCCAGCTCCCGCCGATACTGGGCGATCTGCTCGGCGGTAGCGTTGAAGCCGGCAGCGGCCGCCGCCGGATCCGCGGGGATCACGTGGGAGATGGTGAAGGTCAGCAGCGACATGCCCCACAGCACGAACGCCAGGCTGACCAGCCGCCGAAACAGGTACCGGAGCACGGGGATGCGGCCTAGGAGGGGCGCTCGGCCATGGTCGCCTCGATGGGCGTGTAGGACACCTCGAGGCCGAAGTGCGCCGGCCCCAACGCCGCCAGCCCCTGGGGCGTGCGGAAGACCGCCGGGGCGGGCGCGACCAGCACGCCCACGGTGGCGCCCACGGGGAGATCGGTGTTGGTGTAGGGCTCGCCCGTCTGGGCGTCGGCCACCATGATCAGGTCCGGGCTGGTGGCCACCGGGCGGCCATCGAGCCAGGCGGCGTGGTTTTCGTTCTTGTACCAGATGCGCAGGTGCCGGCCCCGGGAGGCGTCCCGGCCCTCGATCAGGGTCTCGCCGACCATGTAGCCCTCACGGCTCTCCCAGGGGTGCGCGGTGACGACGCCGGTGAACAGCACCCACGCGCCCAGCGCCGCTGCCGCCGCGGCCAGGGGGTCCTGTCCTGCGTCGCGCGCGGTGCGGATCGCCCGGCCGACGGCGAGCGCGCGGCTGAGGGTGCCGGGGATCGCGACCCGGCGCAGGTCGGCGCCGGTCATCAGGTAGCCGGCGTGCGCGCACGTGAGCCGGGGATCGGGCAACCGCGTGGCCATGCTGAGGAGTTTGCCGATGCGCTCCGCCACCGGCAGGCTGTGCGCCTCCCGCAGCACCAGCCGGTTGCCCCACGAGTCGCAGATCGCCACCGGGCACAGCGGGACGCCGGCCAGGGCGGCCGTGGTCTGGGTGAGCTCGGGGACCGCGCGGCCGGCCAGGTCGGCGTCGACCGCGAGCACGCCCAGCCGCGCGGCCGCATCCAGCGGGCCGGCGGTGTTCCCGGCGCCGAGTTCGAAGGGCACGATGGCGGCCACCGGGCGCCCGGTGGCCGCCGACAGGTCCCGGACGGCCTCGGCGAGGGGCCGCTCCACGGTCACCTCACCGTACCCCAACGCGGCCCGTTCCGCCGCCGTGAGCACGGGGGTCGGCGCGATGGAGCCCATGCCGAAGGTCGTGCATACCCACGCGTCGTCGGGCACCTCGGCCACGTCCACCCATCCGATGCCCGTGGCCGCCGCCACGTGGGGGGCCAGGTACTCGCGCCCTTTGTCGGGGCGCCCGCCCCCACCGGTGCCGAGCAGCGTGAGGCCGCGGATGAAGTCCTCCGCGTCCGTGACGGTCTGGATGCGCCCGCGAGGCATGGCGGCGCGCTACGCCTCCACCCAGAGATTGTAGAAGTCGGGCGGCAGGTTGAACAGGAACGGATGCCAGTCGAACCCGTGGAGCTTCTTCGACCGCCCGAAGATCTGGAAGAACTGGGCGCAGAAGATCGCCGGCCCATCCTCGCGCAGCACCCGCTGGACCCGGTGGTAGTGCGGCCGGCGGCGCTCCCGGTCAGGCACCGCGACCCCGCGGTCGATGAGCTCGTCGACCTCGGCGTGCTTGTAGAAGGTGAAGTTCTGGGCGCCGGGGGGTGTCGCCGTGGAATGGTAGGTGCGGAACAGGATGTCGTGGGGGTCGTCGTAGGCCGGGTTGATGGCCCAGCCGTACATGTCGGGGCCGCGCTCCAGCGCCGTCAGCGCGCCGATGAAGCCGGCCGCGTCCGGCTTGTCGTCGATGGTGAGCGTGATGCCCACCTCGGCGAGGTTCTGCTGGAAGATCTGCGCGAGCTGCGGGTAGTAGGGGAAGAACGGCGAGATCGTCTGCAGCACGAACGCCCGCTGGCTGGGCCCCACCTCCTGGATCAGCTGCTTGGCCCGGGTGAGCTCGCGGCGGAACTGCGGCAGGGAGGGGTCGTGGGCCCAGATACCCCGGGCGATCGGCCCGTTGGGGATGCGACCCTTGTTCAGCAGCACTCCGCCCACGAAGCTGCTGTAGCCGAAGACCGCGCGCATCGCCTCCCGGAACTTCGGGTTGGTGAACGGGCCCCGCATGCGCATCATGATGTGGATCTGCGCCGGGGTGTCGTGCTCCTCGATGACCACGTCCGGGCGCTTCTTGAGGGCGTCGGCATCGGTGATGACGATGCCGTCGGCCAGGTCGGCTTCCCCGGTCTCCAGCATCAGGCGCTGGGTGGCCGACTCGCGCACCAGGCGCACCACGATGCGTTCGGCGTGGGGACCCTGCCAGCCCCGCCAGTAGGTGGGGTTGCGGACGAACGTCACCTGCTGGCCCCGCACCCAGCTCTCCAGCAGGTAGGGACCGGTGCCCACGGCGTTGTCGTTGAGCCAGCGCTGGGCCAGGTCGCCGCCCTGGGCGCGGGCCTGGGTGGCCGGGCTGATCATGTACGGGGCCTTTGCCAGGGCCTCGATGAACGGCGCGAACGGGTTCCGCAGCGTCACCCGCACGGTCAGCCGGTCCACCACGTCCACCCGCTCGATCGCCGGCAGGCGCGCCGCCGGACCCTTGTTCACGGCCTTGAGGCGCTCAAAGTTCCACTTGGCCGCCTCCGCGTCAAACGGCGTGCCGTCGGAAAAGCGCACGTTGGGCCGCAGCCGGAACGTGTAGACCCGCGCGTCGGGCGACGCGCGCCACTCGGTGGCCAGGACCGGCGCGATCTTCGCGCCGCCTCTGCCGTCGGGGACGTAGTCCACCAGCGGCTCGTAGACGGGCCGCTGCGCGTTCTGCGAGTAGATGAAGTCGTTCTGGTGGGGGTCCAACGTGAGGGTCTCGGTGCGCACCGCATAGACCAGCGGGCGGGTGGCGACACGGGCGGGCGCCGCGGCCACCGCGAAGGGTTTGAGCGCGCCCGCCACCAGCCCGCCGGCCAGTCCGGTGCCGGCCGCGGCCGCGGCGGAGCGGGCCAGGAACTCCCGCCGCGTCAGGGGGTGGTGCCGATCGTGTGCCATGCTCCTGCACCTCCTGTTGGTCCGATCCTCTCGGTGCTCCCGTGCGTGAGATCCAGGCGTCGCGCCGCCGACGCCTCGTTGCCACACCTCATGGCGCGCGCGCCAGCACTTCCAGGTAGACCGCAGGCTCGGGGCCCAGCGCCTCGCCGGTGTGCGGCACCTGCGGGGGGATCAGGGCTGCGTCGCCCGGTGTCAGCACCCGCACGTCATCACCGACCTGCAGGCGCAGGCGGCCGCCGAGCATGTGCACCAGCTGCTCCTCGGGATGCCGTTGCGGCGTCACCACCACGCCCGGGTAGAGGCGCACGAGCAGCGCCGTCATGGCGCGGCCCCGCCGTCGACGCAGCGGAAGACCCGGCCGTGCGTCCTCCTCGGGCACCTCGTCCCACCGGAAGACCGTCCCCGGCGGGGCGGCCCCGCCTGCCGCCAGAGGGGCCGGGGTGACCACCTCGGCCCAGAAGTCGAGCGTGTCCTCGACGAAGGCCGGGTTGCGCTCCCGGAACCGCCGGAACCCCGGCGAGGCGTCCAGCTCCTTCCAGTAGGCCTCACGGTCGGTGACCACAATCTGCTCGATGTAGTCGTAGGGCAGCGCCCGGCGCTCCCCGTGCTCCTGCAGGATACGGTGGGTGCGGTAGTGCACGATCGTCGGCAGTTCGGGCAGCACCGGGTAGTCGTCCTCCCGGATGAAGCGCTGGTAGGCTTCGTGGGTGACGCCGGGACGCAACCGGACCAGCACGAACCGGGTCGGCATCGCCGTGCCTCCTTCAGGGGGTCTTGGGATCGTCCACCGGACGGGCCGGTGATGCCAGCAGCTGCGCGGCGCGCGGGAGGACCTCGGTGGCAAACCGCTCGATGGTGCGCTCGATGCGGCCGTCGGGGTCCATCGGGTACATGACGAACGCCCTGATGCCGCGCGCTGCCATGCGCGCCACGCCGGCGGCCACGACCTCCACGGGTCCAGCCAGGGTCAGCGCGTCGACGAAGGCATCGGGCACCAGAGCCGCGACCTGGGTAGCGGCCTCGCTGAGGTAGCCGTAGGAGAGGCCGCGGACCGCCTCGCGGAGCTGCGGCGGCACCTCGAGTCCCGCCGCGACGAAGCCGGGGAAGTCGGGCTGCTGGGCGATGAGACTGACGGCCACGGACCGGCGCATGAGGTGGCGGGCGACGTCCGGGTCGTCGTGGATGCACACGTTGATGCGCGCGACCAGTTCGATTGCGGCAGGGTCGCGGCCGGCCGCGCGGGCGCCCCGGGCGACGTGGGCGCGGAAGTACGCCAGCGCCGCATCGGCGACGCATCCTTGCATCATCGCGCCGTCGGCGACGCGGCCGGCCGTCTGGAGGCCCCGCGAGGCGTTGCTGGCCACGTAGATGGGGATCGCCGGGCGCAGCGGCGTGAAGTCGAGCCTGGCGCCGTCAACCGAGACCAGCGCACCCCGGAACGTGACCGTTTCCCCGCGCAGCAGTGCCCGGATCACGTGGACCGCCTCGCGGATCGCCAGGGCCGGGCGGTCGCGCACGATGCCCAGCTCGCGGAACCCCGAGACCCCGGCGCCGATACCCAGCACGGCGCGCCCCCCGCTGACCTCGTCGAGGGTGGCGATGGCCATGGCGGTGAGGGCCGGATGGCGCGAGTAGGGATCGGTGACGCACGGGCCCAGGCGCAGCCGCGTCGTGCGTAGGGCGCACAGCGTCAGCCCGCCGTAGACTTCCCGGTAGAAGCGCTCGTCGGCGTACCAGAGATCGTCGTACCCCAGCGCCTCCGCCAGGGTCGCGAGGTCGACCAGGCGGTGCGGCGCGTGCTGCCCCAGCAGCAGCACGCCCGTCCTGAGTCCCAGCGCCGGCGTCGTCATTCGATCGGCTCCGCCACGAAGTTGTCCGAGGGTTCGATGAACGCGGCCAGCTGCTCGCGCAGCGTCTGCAGCTCGGGCCGGGCCAGATCCCGTCGGTAGGCCTCCAGGTCGGTGATCTGGATGACCTCGAGGTAGTCGTACCGGACGTCGGCCTTGCGCAGCGGCGCCACGAGCCGGTAGTTGGTGTACGCGACGATGCTGGGCAGGCTGCGGGCCGTGGGGTAGTCGACCTCGCGCACCCACCGTTCGTAGGCTGCGGGGTCCACGCCCGGGCGTAGACGCGCCAGGAAGACCACGACAGGCATCAGCCTCCTCCTCGGTGCCGCAGGGCGGCGTAGACTTTGGGCGCGGTGATCGGCAGGCTGGTCAGGCGCACGCCCGCCGCCGCGTCCAGCGCGTTGGCCACCACGGCCGGCGGTGCGATGATCGGCGGCTCGCCCACGCCCTTGGCCCCGTAGGGGCCCACCTCGCTTGGCACCTCCACCACGCGGGTCTCGATGGGGGGGACCGTTGTCGTGCGCGGCAGGGCGTAGGCGCTCAGGTTGTGCACCAGCGGCTGCCCGTCCTGGTAGGGCAGCTCTTCTCCCAACGCCTGCCCCAGGCCCTGGACGACGCCGCCCTCGATCTGCCCTTCCACCAACCGCGGGTTGATGGCGAAGCCCACGTCCTGCACGGCGACGTAGCGCAGCACGCGGACTTCGCCGGTCTCGGGATCGACCTCGACCTCTGCCGCGTGCGCGTGGAAGCTCGGCGAGTGGAAGGTCGGGTACACGTGGCCGCGCACGCACGTGGCGTCGTAGGGTGTGGGGGGCGCGGCGAAGACTCCGGCGGCCACGAGGCCGCCCCGCTGGAGACCCAGCCGGGCCACCTCCGCCAGGGCGATCCGTCGGGCCGGCGCGCCCGTCACGACCACGTGCCCGTCGCGGAGCACCAGGTCGCCCGGATGGGCCTCCAGCGCGCCTGCCGCCACCTCCACGATCTGGCGCCGCAGCTCGGCGGCGGCCGCCCGCGCCGCGTTGCCGACGCTGAAGGCGGTGCGGCTGCCCTGCGCGCCGTGATCGTAGGGCGTGGCCTGGGTATCGGCGCTCACGATGCTGATGTGGTCGGCCGGCAGCCCCAGCTCGTCGGCGAGGATCTGCGCCGCGGCGGTGAGCGCTCCGGTGCCCAGCTCGGCGCACCCGGTCACCAGCGTCGCCGATCCGTCCGGCTGCAGCTTGACGTACACGCCCGAGGGGCCGCCAGTGGTCGTCCACCAGGTGCAAGCCAGTCCCTTGCCGCGGTACGGGCCGGCGGGCCGCCCCCAGCCGATCGCGTCGGCGGCAGCGCGCAGCACGGCGTCCATGCTGACCCGTCCGAACACCTGGCCGGTGGGGCCCGCATCGCCGTCCCGCACGACGTTGCGAAGCCGCACCTCGAGGGGATCCAGCCCCAGCCGTCGGGCGATCATGTCCATCTGCGACTCGACCGCGAACGCGCACTGCGGGCCCGTCGGCGCGCGGTAGGAGCCGAAGTTCTGCTTGTGGGTGTAGACGGCGCGGGCGACCAGCCGTAGGTGCGGGATGCGGTACGGGCCGGCCAGCACCAGCGTCGCCACCGACGGCAGGCCCGGGCTCGACCCGCTGAAGGCGCCGGCGTCCAGCACCGCCAGCGCCTCCTTGCCGAGGATGACGCCGTCCCGGCGCACCGCCGTGCGCAGCCGGATGTGCATGCCGTGGCGCGGGTAGGCGGCCAGGAACTCCTCGTCCATGGTCAGGGCCACCTTCACGGGGCGCCCGGCCCGCCGGGCGAGGAGCGCGGCGATGTGCTCGACGCCTACCCGCAACTTGCCCCCGAAGCCGCCGCCGATGCCCGCGCTGATCACCCGGATCTGCCCCGGCGCCAGCCCGAACGCGTCGGCCAGCGTCTGCTGGATCTCGAACGGGAGCTGCGTGTTGGAGTAGACCACGAGCCGCTCGGGTGTCTCCCACACCGCCACCGCCGCGCGCGGCTCGAGGTACGCCTGGTGGACGGGGGCGGTGGTGAACGTATCCTCGAAGACGGCATCGGCCACGGCGAAGGCGTGCGCCACGTCGCCCCGGACCACCTGGGCTTCGCCGCACACGTTGCCGAACCGCACGAGCTGCGGATGGGCAGCGTACGTCTCCCACGCGTCGTGGACCAGCGGCGCGCCGTCGGCCATGGCGGCGAGGGGGTCGGTGATGGCCGGCAGGACCTCGTAGTCGACGGCGACGCGTTCGGCGGCGGCGGCCGCCGCCTCGGGGGTGGCAGCCGCCACCGCAGCCACCGGCTGCCCCACGTAGCGGACGACGTCGACCGCGAGGATCGTCTCGTCCTTGACCAGCCCGCCAAACCGCCGCGCCGGCGCGTCGCGACCCGTGACGACCGCGGCGACACCCGGCACGTCCCGGGCGGCCGAGACGTCGATGGCGCGGATGCGGGCATGCGGGTGCGGGCTGCGCACGAGGTGGCCCCAGAGCATGCCTGGCAGCGCCACGTCCACGGCGTAGAGGTACCGGCCCGTGACCTTGGCACGGCCGTCGAGGCGCGGGACCGATCGGCCGACGACGGTCACGGCCGCACCGCCGCGCGCTGCGCGGCCAGCCGACGGGCTGCGACCTGCACGGCCTCGACGATCTTGGCGTACCCGGTGCACCGGCACAGGTTCCCGGCCAGCGCGCGCCGGATCTGGTCTGGCGTCGGCTCGGGCACGTCCGCCAGCAGCGCCACGGCCGAGAGCACGACGCCAGGGGTACAGTACCCGCACTGGACCCCGCCGCACTCGACCAGCGCGTCCTGCACGGGGTGCAGCCCGCCGTCGGCGGCGATCCCTTCGATCGTCACCACCGTCCGGTCGTCGACCGACGCCGCCAGGACGAGGCAGGACGTCACGGGCCGGCCGTCCAGCAGCACGGTGCACGCGCCGCAGGCCCCTTCCTTGCAGGAGGGCTTGGTGCCCGGCAGGCCCAGCTGGCGGCGCAGGAGGTCCAGCAGCGTGTAGTGCACGGGGACCACCACCGCGTGGTGGACGCCGTTGACCCGCAGCGTCACGGAGACGGTCCGGAGAGGTCCGGCGGATGGGCTCATGGCGCCTGCTCCAACGCGGTGGTCCCCGACGGCACGCGTGCCTGGAGCGGCCAGATCGCGGCGAGGCGCGCCGCGGTGGCCAGGACCTTCGGTGCGAGCTCGTGCTTGCGGGCCGCCGGCAGGCGAAACGTCGGGCCCGACAGCGAGACCGTGCCGACGACCCGGTCGCCCAGGCGCGCCAGCCGCACCGGCGCCGCGATGGCGCCGGCGCCTTCGAACAGCTCCTCCTCGACGACGGCGTACCCGAGACGGCGCACCCGCGCCAGCTCGCGGCGCAGGCCGGCGATCGAAGTGACGGTGCGCCGCGTGAAGGCCCGCAGCCCCTGGCGACGCGCGAGGGCCAGGGCCTGCGCCTCGGGCAGGCTCGCCAGGAAGACCTTGCCGGCGGCCGTGGCGTGGAGCGGCGCGAACTGCCCGAGCATCGACACCATCCGGATCCGCTGGTCGCGCCCCTCGGCCTTGGCGACGAACAGCAAGCGGTCGCCGTCCACGAGGCCCAGCTGCACCAGCTCGCCCGTCTCGTCGGCGAGGTCTTGCAGGATCGGGAGGCAGACGCCGGGGAACCCCAGGCGGTCAGCGTAGCGCAGGCCCAGCGCGAGGATGCTCAACGCCAGGGAGAAGCGCCGTGTGGTGGGCGAGGCGACCACGTACCCGCGGGCCACGAGGTGGCGGAGCGTGCGGGAGACCACGCCCTTGTGGACCCGGAGCTGGCGCGCCAGCTCGCTCACCGTCAGGCCGTCGGGTGCCGACGAGAGCGCTTCGACGATCGAGAGTCCCACCATGTGCCGCACTCCTGCCGCCAGTGGCGCCTGCCACTCTATGTACGCTCGCGGCCCGTGGGCGCCATCTGAAAACCACCGCGGACCGCAGCGGGACGCGCCAGCGGGATCGTGCACGTCACGCCGGCCACCGACCACGGCCGCCGTCCCCATCCGTCGACGAAAGACGCCCTGCCGCACGCACGGTTGCGTGCGCGCCGCCGTCCCGGCCAGGCGTCCTCCGCCGCCGACGGGCAGGCAGCGACGTGCGGCCGCGCGACCGTGACGCTGCGATCGCCGCGACCATAATTGATGCAACTTTGTTGCGTTGACTTTATTCTCCGTTGCGCCGCGCGGTTCCTCGTGGGGCCAGCGTCCGGCGTGACGGCGCGCGGACCTGGAACACAGACGGGGGGGCAGGCCGTGGCTGCCCAGTAGGCCCGCGTCCGGTGCGCCGCGTGTGCACCCCCCGCACACCCGCGTGGGCTGTGCCGATGATCCCGATGAGACGATGTCAGCGCGCGCGGGGGTCATCGGCGAGGCGGCGGCCGCGGCCTGGTACGAGGCCCGGGGCTACCAGGTGCTGGCGCGCAACGTGCGCTGGCGGGGAGGTGAGATCGACCTTATCGTGCGGTGCGGCGAGGTGGTGGTCGTCGTCGAGGTCAAGGCCCGTGCCGGTTCCGGGTTCGGCCACCCTGCCGACGCGGTCACACCGCGCAAGCGGCGCCGGCTCGCGCGGCTGGCGGCGCGCTACCTGGCGGAGGCGGGGTTGGCCGACGCCATCGTGCGGTTCGACGCCGTGGCCGTGCACCTGACCCGTGACGGTCGGGTGCTGGCCATCGAGCATCTGCCCGACGCGTTCAGCGCGTCGGGGTGACGGGCACGGGTGCGGCGCCAGAGTGTGCCACGAGGGCAGCCAGTACCCTCGCCGCTGCCTCCTGCCCCTGGCGAATGCAGTCGGGCACCCCAATGCCACGGTAGCCCGCGCCGGCCAGCGCCAGCCGCGGCAGACCCGCCAGCGCCGCCTCGATGGCCGATAGCCTGGCGAGGTGGCCGGGGACGTACTGCGGCATCGCGCGCGGCCACCGGACGACGTGGACGAGACGCGGCACGGCGTCGAGTCCCATGACAGCCCGCAGGTCGCGGCGCGCGGTCTCCACGAGGGTAGCGTCGTCTGCGGCGACGATGGCATCGGCGCCCGCGCGGCCCAGGAAGCACCGCAGCAGCACGGTGTCCGGCGGCGCGCGGTCGGGCCACTTCGACGAAACCCACGTGCACGCGGTGATCGCCAGAGGCTCGCCGCGTGCCACGACGAACCCGTGACCGTCGAGCGGATGCGCCACGGCCTCGCGGCGGTAGGCCAGCGTCACCGCGGCTGTCGAGGCGTAGGGCACGGCGCGTAGCGCCGCGGCTGCAGCGGGGCAGAGCGGAGCGAGCAGGTCCGCGGCGACGAACGCCGGCGCGGCGAGCACCAGCCCGTCTGCGCGGAGCACCCGGCCATCCTCCAGGCGCAGGGTGTAGACGGGCTGCGGGCCTCCGGGCGCCACGAGTTGCGCCACGGCAACGCCGCGCAGCACCTGCACGCGGTCCCGCACCGACGCCAGGAGAGCATCGACCAGCTCCCCCATGCCGCCGGCCAGGCTCAGGAAAACGCCGCTGTCGCCGGTCGGCACGACCTGCCGCTGCGGTGCTGGTCCGGCTGCAGACGGCGCCGTCCGCGGCGCGGCAGCGCGCCGCCTGGACTGAGCCAGTCCGGCCAGGATCAGGCTGCGGTAGTGGCGCTCCCACTCGCACAGCTGCGGGAACGTAGCCCGCACGCTGAGCGCCTCCGCGTCCCCGGCGTAGATGCCCGCCAGAAGCGGGCCGACCAGCCGGTCGGCTGTGGCCGCACCCAGACGGCGTCGCAGCAGGCGACCGATGGACTCGTCGTCGGCTGCCCGGCGGCGCGGCAGCACCAGGTCGGCGGCGGCGCGCAGGGCGTCCGCTGGCGACAGCAGACCCGCCCGGACCAGGGCGAGCGGTCGCGTCGGAATGCCCAACGCCAGGCCGTCGGGCAGGCGTCGAAGCTTGCCACGGTAGGCCACGTACACCCCGCGCCCTGGCCGTGTGCTCACCAGCCGATCCTGGAGCCCGAGGGCCACACACAGATCCCGGGCCCAGGGCTTGGTCGCCAGGAACGCGTCGGGGCCGCACTCGACGAGGCAGCCATCGATGACCTCAGTGCGCAGCTTGCCGCCCACCCGGTCGTCGGCCTCGATCAGGGTGCAGGCGATGCCAGCGGCTCGAGCTTGCGCGTCGGTGGCCAGCGCATGCGCGGCGGCGAGCCCGGCGATCCCACCGCCGACCACCACCACGTGGGGAGCCGGCACACCCGGCGACATGCGGTCAGCCTGCGGGTGCGGGGGCGGCCGTGGTCTCGTGCACCAGCTCGACGAGCCGCGCGAGGTGGTCGGGCGGCGTCTGCGGCAGCACGCCGTGCCCCAGGTTGAAGATGTGCCCCGGCCGGCCCGCAGCCTCGTCCAGGACCTCGCGGGCCGCCGCGGCCACCACGGGGAACGGCGCCAGGAGGACGGCGGGGTCCAGGTTCCCCTGAATCGCCCGCGGCCCGATCCGCGCCCAGGCCTCCCCCAGCCGGATGCGCCAGTCCACGCCGATCACGTCGCCCCCGGCGTGCGCCATCAGGGGCAGCAGGCCCGCCGTGCCGGTGCCAAAGTGGATCGTCGGCACCCCCAGGGCTGCCAGCCCGGCGAAGAGGCGCTGCATGTGGGGCAGCACCGCCGCCGCGTAGTCGCGCGGGGCGAGCGCGCCCACCCACGAGTCGAACACCTGCACCGCCTGCGCGCCCGCAGCGACCTGCGCCTCCAGGTAGGCGAGGGTGGCGTCGGTCAGGTGGGCCATCAACCGGTGCCAGGTTGGCGGATCGCCGTGCAGCAGGCGCTTGGTCTGCACCAGGTCGCGCGTGCCCCGGCCGTCCACCAGGTACGACACCAGCGTGAACGGTCCGCCCGCGAACCCGAGCAAGGGCACGGGGCAGGCCCGCCGCACGAGACGGATCGCCTCGAGCACGAAGGGCACGTCGCGTTCAGGGACGAACGGGCGCAGGCGTGCCACGTCGGCGGCGGTACGCAGCGGCTCGGCGATCACCGGCCCGACGCCCTCGACGAGGTCGACGGCGACGCCCATCCCGGCCAGCGGCAGGGTGATGTCGGCGAAGAGGATCGCGGCGTCCACGCCCAGGCGTTCCACCGGCAGCAGCGTGATCTGTGCGGCGAGCTCCGGCGTGCGGCAGAGGTCCAGCAGGGTGTGGCGGGCGCGCAGCGCCCGGTACTCGGGCAACGCCCGGCCAGCCTGGCGCATGAACCACACCGGCGTGCGGTCGGTGGGCTCGCGCCGGCACGCGCGCAGGAACCTGTCGATCATCCCGACCGCGGCACCGCCGCCTCCAGCGGCGCCCCCAGCAACCCGACGATCTCCCGCAGCGGCCGGTGCACGCCCAGAAGGAGCGGCGTGTCGCGCACGGTGTACCGGCGCGCCTCGGTGGCCCGCAACGCCTGCACCAGGTCCTGGAACGCCTGCAGGTCGTCGGTCTCGTACGCCACGATGAACTCCTGGTCGTCGAGCCCGAACGAGTACGCCAGGAGCTGGCGCACCATGGGGAACTGGTGGCCGACGCGGATGTGCTCGGCCATCATCCGCTGGCGCTCCTCCTGGGGGGTCAGGTACCAGGACGTGGTCTTCACGAACGGGTAGACGATCAGGTACCGGTTGCGCTCGCCCACGAACATCGCCTGTTCCTGCACCGTGGGCCGCTTGACGTAGACCGAGGGCCGCACCAGCCCCACCATGGCGTGCGCCACGCGCAGGAACCGTCCCAGCCCGGTGCGCAGCAGGCTGGCGGCCGTCTCCTCGGCGACCTCCACCGACGGCGCCAGTCGCCACCACAGCAGATCGGCATCGGCCTGCAGGCCGATCATCGAGTAGGTGTACGTCCGCACGCGCTGGGCGGCGGTGGCGGCCGCCGCCAGGAACGCCTCGGCGTCCTGACGCCGGACGTCGTCGCCCAGGCGCCGCCACGCCGGGTCGAGCTGCAACGCCAGCACGTGGACGGTCGTCCAGGTCGCGTCCATGGCGGTCCTCATCCCTCCTCGCGCAGCCAGCCCAGCGCATCGGCGGCCGCGTAGGTGATGACGATATCGGCGCCCGCGCGACGGATGGCGGCGAGCACCTCCAGCACCGCCCTGCGTTCGTCGAGCCAGCCAGCCGCGGCGGCCGCCTTCAGCATCGCGTACTCCCCGCTCACCCAGTAGGCGGCCAGCGGCGCCGTGGTCGTCTCGCGGGCAGCGCGGATGACGTCCAGATAGCACAGCGCGGGCTTCACCATCACGATATCGGCACCCTCGGCCAGGTCCAGGGCGATCTCCCGCAACGCCTCGCGGGCGTTGGGCGGGTCCATCTGGTACCCGCGACGATCGCCGAACTGCGGAGCCGAGCCCTGGGCGTCCCGGAACGGCCCGTAGAACACCGAGGCGTACTTCGCCGAGTACCCCATGATGGCCACGTCGGGGAAGCCCGCGTCGTCCAGCGCCGTGCGGATGGCGCCGACCTGGCCGTCCATCATGGCGCTGGGCGCGACGATGTCCGCGCCGGCCGCCGCATGGGAGACCGCGGTGCGCGCCAGCAGCGTGAGCGTGTCGTCGTTGTCCACCTCGCCGTCGCGCACGAGCCCGCAGTGCCCGTGGTCGGTGTACGCGCACAGGCAGACGTCGGTGATCAGCACCAGGTCGGGATGGCGGGCCCGCAGCCGGCGCAGCGCGGTCTGCACGATCCCATCGTCGGCGTAGGCTTCCCGGGCCATGCTGTCCTTGGCCGCGGGCACGCCGAAGAGCAGCACCGCGCGCAGGCCCAGGGCGACCAGGCGGTCGACCTCGCGCTCCAGGGCGTCGGGCGAGAAGCGGTACTGTCCGGGCAACGAGGCGATGGGCTCCCGGACGTCGACGCCGGGCCGCACGAAGAGCGGCGCCACCAGGCCCCCGGCCTCCCAGCGCGTCTCGCGGACGAGGGCGCGTAGTCCCGCGGTGCGGCGCAGGCGCCGCGGCCGCTGGATGAGGTTACCCCGCACGGCAAGAGGCGACATCTGTGGCTCCTTTCGTCTGTAAGGTCGCGACCAGGGCGTCCAGCAGGCCGTCGACCGTGTGGGTGCGCGCGACGATCTGCGGCCGCAGGCCCGCGGCCCGCGCGGCGGCCGCGGTGACCGGGCCGATGCAGGCCAGGGTGGACGTGCGCAGGCGCGCACGGCCGGCCAGGCGCACCAGCCCCCGGACCGTCGAGGCGCTGGTGCACACGATGGCGTCGAAGGGGCGCGCCAGCGCACGGCGCAGTGGCAGCGCCGACGCCCGCGGCGCCACCCGGGTGCGGTACGCCACGACGGTCTCGACGTGCGCGCCGCGCGCCGCGAGGCGGCGGGCCAGGTCCGGCGAGGCCAGGTCCGCGCGTGCCAGCAGCACGCGTCGGCCCGCGACGTCGGGCAGCTCGCGGCCCAGCGCCTCGGTCAGGTAGCGCGAGGGGATTTTGGCCACCCGCACGCCCGCAGCGCGCAGCACCGCCGCGGTGGCAGGGCCCACGGCCGCCCAGCGCGGCCTGCGCGCGCGACGCAGGTCGAGCCCCAGCGCTTGTGCGCGGGTGACGAGCACGCGCGCGCCGTTGGCGCTGGTCACCACGATCCAGTCGTACCGGCCGATGCGACGCAGGGCGCGATCGAGGCTCTTCGCGGGCGCGGGGAGGATCTCGACGGTCGGGATCGCGACGACCGTGGCGCCCAACGCCCGCAGCCGCGCGCACAGCGCCCGGGCGGCTGCCCGAGGCCGCGTGACGAGGATGCGCCGGCCCGCCAGCGGCTGCGCTGCCCCGCTAGCGGGCCGCTGGCGACGGGCCGCCCGCGGGGCGTGCGGACGCACCACGGGACGTCTCCCGCGCTGTCTGAGCGCGCTCGCGCCACGACCCGTCACGGCGCGACCTCCACCATCAGGGCCCGGGCCCCGCGGGCGAGCAGGCGCTGGCCGAGCGCCTCGCCCAGGGCGCTGGCCTCCTCCGGCGTGCCCGTCACCCGCTCCCGCAGCACGCTGCGGCCGTCTGGGGCGAGCACGGCGCCTTCCACGGTCAGACGGTCTGCGCGGCACCGCGCCAGCCCGGCGATGGCGGTGTGGCACGTGCCACCCAGGGCCGCCACGAACGCGCGCTCGGCATCGTGCTCGTGCCGCGTCGGCGCGTGGTCGAGGGCGGCGACCTGCGCGACGAGCGGGTCGTCGGCGCGTGCCTGGATCGCCACGGCGCCCTGGCCCACCGCTGGCAGCATGACCTCCGGGTGCAGGATCTCCGCGATGCGGTCGGCCAGCCCGAGGCGCTGCAGGCCCGCAGCGGCCAGCACCAGCGCATCGACCTCGCCGGCATCCAGCTTGCGCAGCCGCGTGTCGACGTTGCCGCGGATGCCGCGCACGTCGAGGTCGCCCCGCGCTGCCAGCAGGAACGCGCGCCGGCGCGGGCTGTCGGTGCCCACGCGGGCGCCTGCGGCCAGGGCGCGCAGTCCCAGGCGGTCGCGGGCCACCAGCGCATCCCGCGGGTCGTCGCGCGGCAGGAACGCGGCGACGACCAGTCCCGGCGTGGTCTGACTGTGCAGGTCCTTGGCGCTGTGCACCGCCAGGTCGATCCGCCCATCCGCGAGGGCATCCTCCAGCTCCTTGACGAACGCCCCGGGGCCGAGCGCGCGCGTCGGCCGGTCGGGGTGCGCATCGCCGCGCGTGCGGATCGTGACCGGCTCACCTTCCAGGCCCAGGGCCCGCAGCCCCGTCAGGACCCGCGCGGTCATGGCCAGGGCCAGCGCGCTGCCGCGCGTGCCCACGCGGACCTGTCGACGCAACGCTGCCATCAGTGCGGCTCGGACGACGTCGCCGTCGCGTCGTGCGCGGTCGCGGTCGCGCGGCGGCCGGTGCGTGCGGGCGCAGCGTCGTGGGCGCGCAGCATCGCGACGAAGACGGCGTCGAGCAGCTCGCTGGTCTCGACCAGCGTGCGCACCTGCCGTTCGTCCAGCAGACCGCCGCGGCCCCGCGGCGCGGTCACCATGGTGAGCACCAGGTGGCGAAAGTAGGCGAACGCCTCGGCGGCCTCGGCCGGGCCGATCCCCGCGCGCTGGAGCTCGCCGCCGTAGCGCGCGGCGCGCTCCAGCAGCTGCTGGCGCAGCGCCCGCCGCGCCTCGGGCTGCGCCATGAACTGCACGACGGCGGCGAACAGGTGGCGGCCATGCTCGCGTGCCCGCGCGCGCAGCGCGGGGTCGAGCGCCGCGAACCACGGGCGCCGCTGGAGCGGTCGAGCGGGGGTGCCGGCCAGCACCCGGGCGCTGCGCCGCCGCACCAGGTGCGCCAGATCGTCGACCCGTGGCGCCTCGTGCTGCAGCAGCGCGTACAGGTCGCCCTCGCGGAACCGGCGGTGGCCACCCGGCGTGCGGAACGTGCGCACACGGCCGGTATCGGCCCAGTGGCGCAACGTCGCCTCGTCCACGCCGAGCAACGCTGCGGCCTGACCGAGGGGCAGCCACCGACCCTCGCGGGCACGGTCGATTCGCGCAGGCATCGCCGCGTGATTCTACACAAGTCTGTGTAATCCTTCAGAAACCGAACCCAGCGGCGGGCAGCCACGGCCTGCGACGGGTGCTCATACACAGCGTATGCCCTTGCACCGTGCGCCCTCGCACGTGGAGGAAGGCAGCGGGTACGGGCGGGTGTGGGGGCACACGCGGACACGGTGGGGCTGTACAGCCGGGCGTCTGCGGCCGATGCACCAGACGGGGATCGGCACGACCGATGCTGGCAACGATTTGCAGCGCGACGCTCGCCGGCCTGGAGGCGGTGCCGGTAGCGGTGGAGGTCGACGTCGGGCCCGGGCTGCCGACGTTCACGATCGTGGGGTTGCCCGACGCCGCGGTGCAGGAGGCGCGGGAGCGCGTGCGCGCAGCGATCCGCAACTCCGGCTACGCGATGCCCCCGCGGCGGATCGTGGTGAACCTCGCACCGGCCGATCGACGGAAAGAGGGGCCCGCCCTTGACCTGCCCATCGCCCTGGGCGTGCTGGTGGCCACCGGCCAGCTGCCCGCCGACGCCGTGGACGGCTACGTGGCGCTGGGCGAGCTGGCGCTCGACGGCGCGCTGCGTCCCGTGCCCGGCGTCCTGTCCGTGGCCGAGACCGTGCGGCGAACCCGCGCGCGGGGGCTGCTCGCCCCTGCCGCGAGCGCCGGGGAAGCCGCGGTCGTCGAGGAGGTGCGCGTGTATGCCCTCGCCAGCCTGCGTGCCGTCGTCGACCACCTCACCGGCGTGCACCCGGTCCCGCCGGCCCCGCCGCCGGTGTGCGCCGGGGTGCGTCAGACGTCACCGCTGGACCTGGCCGACGTGCGCGGACAGCCCGCCGCGTGTCGGGCCCTGGAGGTCGCGGCGGCGGGCGGGCTCAACCTGCTGCTGGTCGGCCCGCCCGGCGTCGGCAAGACGATGCTGGCGCGGCGGCTCCCGACGATCCTGCCGCCGCTGAGCCGCGACGAAGCGGTGGATGTCACCAGGATCTACAGCGTGGCCGGCCGCCTGCCGGCCGGCGCAGGCCTGGTGTGGGAGCGGCCGTTCCGCGCGCCGCATCACACCGCCAGCGCGTCTGCCCTGGCAGGCGGTGGGGTGATGCCGCGACCCGGCGAGGTGACCCTCGCGCACCACGGCGTGCTCTTCCTCGACGAGTTGCCTGAGTTCCGGCACGACGCCCTGGAGGTGCTGCGCCAGCCGCTGGAGGAAGGCGTGATCACCGTGGCGCGCGTGCACGGCGTGGTCCGGTTCCCCGCGCGGTTCATGCTGGTGGCGGCCATGAACCCGTGTCCGTGCGGCTTTCGCGGCGATCCCCAGCGGCCGTGCCGGTGCACGCCCGCGCAGGTCCGGCGCTACCTGGCGCGGCTCTCGGGGCCGCTGCTCGACCGCATCGACATGCATGTGGAGGTGCCGCGCCCGCCCACCGACGCCGTGCTTGCGGGGAAGCCGGGCGAAGGGTCGGCGGCGGTGCGTGCCCGGGTGGTGGCTGCGCGCGCACGGGCGCAGGATCGCCGACGGCAGGGGATCGGCGACGGCGCGCTGCCCGAGGCCGGCCCGATGGCCGCCGAGGCGTTGGCCTTCGTCCGCCAGTGTGCCGACCGGCTGCTGCTGGGCGGGCGGGCGACGCGCCGCCTGCTGCGCGTCGCCCGCGCCATCGCCGACCTCGAGGGCGCCGCGGCCGTGCAGGTCGGCCACGTCGCCGAGGCTGCCCGGTACCGGGTGTTCGACCGGGCCGCGCCCACGCGCGCCTAGCCTGCCGGCGATGCGCGCGCCTTGGCTGCCCCCGTACGATCGGCCGCTGGCCGGCAGCGCGCTGGACGCCGAGATCGAGGCGTACGTCGGATTGACGCTGCTGCCGCGGATCGGCCCACGGACGATCAAGACGTGGGTGCAGGCGGCGGGACGGGCCTGGGCCGTCTGGCGGCGCGTGCCGCACCTGGTGCGCGGCCGGGCCGACGCTGCGGCCATCGTCGCGGCCTGGCGTGCGGCGCGCCCCGCAGATCTCGTGACGCGGGCACGGCGCCGCAGCCAGGATCTCGTCGTGCCAGGACACCCCGCCTATCCACCGCGGCTGTGGCACATTCCCGATCCGCCGCCCGTGCTCTTCGTGCGCGGCGTGCTCGCGGTCGGCCCCGCCGTGGCGGTGGTGGGCGCGCGGCGCGCCTCGCCCTACGGGCTCCAGGCGGCGACGCGCCTGGCCCGCGATCTGGCTGCGGCGGGTGTGACGGTGGTGAGCGGGCTGGCTCGCGGCATCGACGGCGCCGCCCACAGCGGTGCCCTCGACGGCGGCGGGCGGACGATCGCGGTGCTCGGCGCAGGGGTGGACGTCGTCTACCCGCCCGAACACGCACCCCTGGCCGCGGCGATCACGGGCCGCGGCGCGCTCGTCTCCGAGTTTCCGCCCGGCACCGTGCCGCAGCCCGGGCACTTTCCCCGGCGCAATCGCGTGATCAGCGGTCTCAGCCTGGCCGTGGTGGTCGTGGAGGGTACGGAGGACAGCGGCGCGCTGGTGACGGTGGACTGCGCCCTGGCCCAGGGGCGCGACGTCTTTGCGGTGCCGGGGAGCATCTTCAGCCCTGTGAGCCGCGCGCCGCTCGCGCTGCTGCGCGAGGGGGCCAAGATGGCGACGTCTGCCGACGACATCCTCGACGAGCTGCAGGTGCCGCGCGGTCCCACCATGCCGGCGCACGGTGCGCCAGACGACGCGACGGGCACGGGAAGTCCGACCGCGCGCGTGCTGGGCGTGCTTGCGGCCGGCCCGACCACCGTGGACGTGCTGGTGGCGGCCACCGGGCTCTCGCCCGCAGAGGCGGCGGCGGCGATCACAGCGCTGGAACTGCAGGGAGCCGTGGAGGTGCATCCCGGACAGGTGGTGACAGTGCGCGCAGACCGTCGGCGCGAATCGTGACCGATCCCAGCCCCGCAGCGCATCGCGGCAGCAGATCCGCGCGACCCGTGACGTGGTGGGAGGCAGGCGGGGCGCAGGACCGCAGTGGCCGAGGAAGCCGGGCCGCGGGCGCGCCCCACGTGGCCGCGGCCGTGTGCGTCGGCCCCGACGCTGCACGTCAACCCCGGCCGCCTTGACAGCCCGTGCTAACGTAAAGGATGAACTTGACGGTCCCGGCGGCGTCGGTGCGCGGCGGGGCGCACCACGTCTGGCCGCGGGGCCGGCCGGGTACTGGGAGAGTGCCGGGAAGGAGCCTCGCGCGCAGGCAGCGCTCCAGCGACGCGTGCGGAGGTGACGAGTGGCAACGCAGAAAGTGCTGGTCGTCGTCGAGTCACCGACGAAGGCCCGCACCCTGTCCAGGCTGCTTGCGCGGTCCTACGAGGTCAAGGCCTCGATGGGCCACGTGAAGGACCTGCCCAAGAGCCAGCTGGGCGTCGACGTCGACCAGAACTTCGCTCCCCGGTACATCGTCATCAAGGGCAAGGGCCCCATCATCAAGGAACTCAAGGACGCCGCCAGGAAGGCCTCGGCGATCTACATGGCCACCGATCCCGACCGGGAAGGCGAGGCCATCTCTTGGCATCTGGCCGAGCTGCTGAGCCCGGTGAACCCCGCGATCCGGCGCATCGAGTTCCACGAGATCACCAAGGACGCCGTGCAGCGGGCGCTCAAGCACCCGCGGGAGATCAACCAGCACCTGGTCAACGCGCAGCAGGCCCGGCGCGTGCTCGACCGCCTGGTGGGGTACTCGTTGAGCCCGTTGCTGTGGCGCAAGGTCCGCGGCGGGCTTTCGGCGGGCCGCGTGCAGTCGGTGGCGCTGCGCCTGGTGGTCGACCGCGAGCGCGAGATCGAAGCCTTCACCCCGGAGGAGTACTGGTCGATCACCGCCACCTTCCAGACGGCGGAGGGGAAGGAGTTTCCCGCGCGCCTCGTGGCCCGCGATGGGGCGCGGATCGGCACGCCGACCGACGAGGGCGCGACGGTCATCCGCACCGAGGCCGAGGCCCGCGCGCTGGTCGCCCAGGTCCAGGCCCAGCGCTACACCGTGGGCGAGGTACGGCGGCGCGACCAGCTGCGCCACCCCGCGCCCCCGTTCACCACCAGCACGTTGCAGCAGGAGGCCAACCGGCGGCTCGGGTTCTCCGCGGCCCGGACCATGGCCGTGGCGCAACAGCTCTACGAGGGCCTCGACGTGGGGGACGAGGGCACCGTGGGCCTGATCACGTACATGCGCACCGATTCGGTGCGGGTGGCGGCGTCGGCGCAGGCCGAGGCCCGGGAGTTCGTGACCAGGACCTTCGGCGACGCGTACGTGCCCGAGCGGCCGCGCCAGTACCGGTCGCGGCGCGACGCCCAGGACGCCCACGAAGCGATTCGGCCCACGAGCGTCGCCCGCACGCCCGAGCGCGTCAAACCCTTCCTCCGGCCGGACCAGTACCGCCTTTACCGCCTCATCTGGGAACGGTTCGTGGCCAGCCAGATGGCCGCAGCGGTGCTCGACACGCTCTCGGTGGACGTCGTCGGGGGGCCGTTCCTGTTCCGCGCCACGGGCAGCCGGGTGAAGTTCCCCGGATTCCTGATCCTGTACCGGGAGGCCGGCGACGATGGCGAGGCCGACCCGGAGGGCTGGCTGCCGCCGCTGGCGGCGGGCGAGGCGCTGACGCTGGTGGACGTGGCACCCGCGCAGCACTTCACCCAGCCACCGCCGCGGTACACCGAGGCGGCCCTGGTGCGCGCCCTCGAGGAGAAGGGGATCGGCCGGCCCAGCACCTATGCCCCGACGATCGAGACGATCAAGAAGCGCGGCTACGTCACCAGTCGCGACCGGCGCCTGGTGCCTACGCCGTTGGGACGCATGGTTACCGACCTGCTGGTCGAGCACTTCCCCGAGGTGGTGGACATCGACTTCACGGCCAGCCTGGAGGAGCAGCTGGATCGCGTGGAGGAGGGCAGGGCCGACTGGCAGCAGATCGTCCGCGAGTTCTACGAGCCGTTCGAACGCACACTGCAGCGCGCCGAGGCCAAGATCCCGGTGACGGAGTTCCCCGCGGTCGAGATCGGCGAGCCCTGCCCGCAGTGCGGGCAGCCGCTGGTGCGCAAGCACGGCCGGTTCGGCGAGTTCATCGCGTGCTCGGGCTTCCCGGCCTGCCGGTACACGCGGCCGCTGGGCGTGGGGGTGGCCTGTCCTGTGTGCGGCAGCGAGCTGGTGGCGCGGCGGACCCGGCGCGGGCGCATCTTCTATGGATGCAGCGCGTACCCCGCCTGCGACTTCACGTCGTGGGACCGTCCCAGCCCCCGCCGGTGTCCGGCCTGCGGCGGCCTGATGGTCGTCAAGAGCACACGGCGCGGCGACGAGCTGCGGTGCACGAACGAGGCGTGCGGGCACCGCGAGCCTGCCGCCGAGCCCCTCGCGGCGCCGGCCGGCGTCCCGTGAGGCGGCGGGGCACGGGCCGGCGCGCGCAGGGGGCGGGCGCACCGCCCGTGGCTGCGGCGCTGGCGCGGGACCTCGAGGCCTTCCTGCAGGCGCTGGAGGCCGAGCGCGCGGCCTCCCCGCACACGCTGGCGGCCTACCGGCGCGACCTGGAGGACGTGGCGCGGTTCCTCGTCGGGGACGGCGTCCGCCGCTGGGAAGACGTCACCCTCGCCGTCGTCCGCCGGTACCTGGCGGCGCGGCACCGCACGCACGCTCGCGCGTCGGTGGCGCGGACGACGGCCGCGCTGCGCACATTCTTCCGGTTCCTGCGGCGGACCGGCCGGATCGCGGCGAGCCCGCTGCGGCTGCTGGCATCGCCCCGGGTGCCGCGCCGCCTCCCCCGGGCGATCCCGCCAGAGGCGGTGGCGGCGCTGCTGGCTGCGCCGCCGCTGGACCGGCCGACGGGCCTGCGGGACCGGGCGATCCTCGAGCTCCTCTACGCCGGCGGCCTGCGGGTGAGCGAGCTCGTGGGGCTCGAGCTGGGCCACCTGGCGGGCGACGAGCTCCGCGTGCGCGGCAAGGGCGGGCGCGACCGCGTGGTGTTGATCGGCGCCCAGGCGGCGCAGGCCCTGGCCCGCTACCTGCGCGACGGCCGGCCGCGGCTGGTGCGGCGACCGACCGATCGGGTCTTCGTGAGCGCGCGGGGCACCCCGCTGACGGCACGCGCCGTCCAGCTCGTCGTGGCCCGCTGGGTGCGCGCCGCCGCGGTGCAACAGCGCGTCACCCCGCATGTGCTGCGCCACACGTTCGCCACGCACCTCCTCGACGGCGGCGCCGATCTGCGGGTGGTCCAGGAGCTGCTGGGCCACGCCAGCCTGGTCACGACGCAGGTGTACACCCACGTCTCCCGCGCGCACCTGCAGCGCGTCTACGCCCAGGCCCATCCCCGGGCATAGCAGGGCGCGCCCGCGTCACCGCCCTGCGGCGGCTGCGCCGCAGGGTTTCCCTGGCGTGAAGGCCCGTGGTATACTACCGCAGGATTTGTCGCAGGAACGCGGCATACCGCGCTCGTTCCCCCGCAAAGTCGTGCGCGATTTTGCGGGGTTTGCATGCCGGGCGTCCTGCGCGATCTGCGAGTCCACACGCGCCCCGACCCGCCGAGAGCGTGCCCCTGCGGGACCTCGGCCCGAGTTGCGGGAGTGACGGGCGCGGAGGGCGAACACGGATGGTGGCCGGCGGGCCCGGCCCCAGAGGAGGACAGTGGTGCCAGTCGTCACGATGAAGCAGCTCCTGGAGGCCGGGGTCCACTTCGGGCACCAGACCCGACGGTGGAACCCCAAGATGGCGCGCTACATCTTCACGGAGCGCAACGGCATCCACATCATCGACCTCCAGAAGAGCGTGCCGCTGCTGGAGGAGGCCTACCGGTTCGTCCGCGAGGCGGTCGCCAACGGCGGCGACATCCTGTTCGTGGGCACCAAGAAGCAGGCGCAGGATGCGATCCAGGAGGAAGCTACACGCGCCAAGCAGCCCTACGTGAACCAGCGGTGGCTGGGCGGGATGCTGACCAACTTCCAGACGATTCGCCGGCGGGTCGAGCGCCTCAAGGAGATCGAGGACATGCGTGCGCGCGGCACGCTGGAGGTGCTGCCCAAGCGGGAGCAGGCGCGTCTGCTGGACGAGGCCGCCCGCCTGGAGAAGTACCTGGGCGGGATCAAGCAGATGACCCGGTTGCCCGCGGCGGTCTACGTGGTGGACACGCGCAAGGAGCACATCGCCGTGGCCGAGGCGCGCAAGCTGGGCATCCCGGTCATCGCGATCCTCGACACCAACTGCGATCCCGACGAGGTCGACTACGCCATCCCGGGCAACGACGACGCGATCCGCGCCGTCCGCCTCATCACCAACCGGATCGCCAACGCCTGCCTGGAGGGCCTGGAGGAGCGGCGCAAGCGCGAGGTCGTCGAGGAGGCGCCCGCCGCGGCGGCTGTCGGCGCGACCGGGGCCACCGGGGAGGAGGACGAGGAGGAAGGGGCATTGCCCGAGGTGGGCGAGCACGAGTTCGGGCAGACGACCGTGGAGGCGCGAGGGTAAGTGCGATGGCGGTGACGACGGAGCTGATCAAGGCGCTGCGGGCGCGCACGGGCGCGGGCGTGATGGACTGCCGGCGGGCCCTGGAGGAGACCGGCGGCGACCTCGAGCGGGCGGCGGAGCTGCTGCGCGCCCGGGGACTGGCCGCCGCGGCCAAACGGGCTGACCGCGAGACCTCCCAGGGCGTGGTGGAGGCGTACGTCCACGCCGGCGGGCGGCTGGGCGCGCTGGTCGAGGTGAACTGCGAGACCGACTTCGTGGCGCGCACCGACGAGTTCAAGGCACTGGCCCGCGAGCTCGCCATGCAGGTGGCGGCGACGACGCCGCAGTGGGTGTCGGCCGACGAGATCCCCGCCGAGGTCCTGGCCGCGCGGCGGGCCGAGCTCGCGCGGGAAGGGGACGGCGCCGGGCAGGTCGAGGCGCGTCTGGCGCAGTGGATCGCCGAAGTGGCGTTGCTGGAACAGCCGTACATTCGCGATCCGGGGCGACGGGTGCGCGATCTCGTGGCCGACGTGACCGCCCGTGTCGGCGAGCACGTGCGCGTGCGCCGGTTCGCCCGGTTCAAGCTGGGGGAGTGAGCGGCATCGATCGGGGACGTGGCTGCGCTGCGGGCGCGGCCCCCGGTGGCTGCCGGGACCGGCCGGAGGGAGACGATGGACGCGGCGGCAGGGCGCCCGAGCTACACCCGGGTCTTGCTGAAGCTCAGCGGTGAAGCCCTCGCCGGCGAGGGCGGCGGGGGGCTCGACCCCGCCGTCCTGCAGTTGGTCTCCACCGAAGTGCGCGACGTGCAGGCCCGCGGTGTGCAGGTGGCCATCGTGGTCGGCGGCGGCAACATCGTGCGGGGCGCCGACCTCAGCCGGCGGCTCGGCATCGAGGAGGTCACGGCCCACACCATGGGCATGCTGGCCACGGTGATCAACGGCCTGGCGCTCATGGACGCCATGGAACGCCTGGGCCTGGTCGTGCGCGTGATGTCCGCCATCGAGATGCACCAGGTGGCCGAGCCCTACATCCGCCGGCGGGCGATCCGCCACCTCGAGAAGGGCCGCGTGGTGATCTTCGTGGGGGGCACGGGCAGCCCGTACTTCACCACCGACACGGCGGCGGCGTTGCGGGCCATCGAGATCCAGGCCGACGCGCTGCTGATGGCCAAACGGGGCGTCTCGGGCGTCTACGACAAGGACCCGCGCCAGCATCCCGACGCCGTGATGTATACCCACCTGGACTACATGGACATCCTGAACCGGGACCTGCGCGTCATGGACGCCACGGCCGCCGCGCTGTGTCGCGACAACAACATGGACATCGTGGTCTTCGACGTCACCCGACCCGGGAACATCACCAAGGCGGTGCTGGGCGAGGCGATCGGGACCCTGGTGGGGGGCGGCCGGCGGTGAGCCGCGGGTCCATGACCGACGAGGTCCTGGCCGATGCCCGCGCGCGGATGCAGAAGGCGATCGAGGCCACGCGGCGCGAGTTCGCCGCGCTGCGCACGGGGCGGGCCAGCCCGGCACTCCTCGAGCACATCCGCGTCGACTACTACCAGACGCCCACCCCCATCACCCAGCTGGCCACCATCTCCGTCCCCGAGCCGCGGCTGCTGGTCATCCAGCCCTGGGACAAGAGCATCGTGAAGGCGATCGAGCGCGCCATCCTCACGAGCGATCTGGGGCTGACCCCCAGCAGCGACGGGGTGGTGATCCGGCTGCCCATTCCGCCGCTCACCGAGGACCGGCGGCGCGAGCTGGTGAAGGTGGCCCGCCGGCACGCCGAGGAGGGGCGCGTGGCCATCCGCAACGTGCGGCGCGAAGCCAAGGAGATGCTGGAGGAGCTGGAAGAGGCGGGCGACGTCTCGGAGGACGAGGCACGCCGCGCCATCGACCGCCTGCAGCAGCTCACCGACGAGATGATCGCGCAGCTGGACCGCCTGCTGGCCGCTAAAGAGAAGGAGATCATGGAGGTCTGACCCGCGGGCATGCTCGACCTGCTCGGCCAGTCGCTGGACCAGGCCCGCGCCCTGCTCGAGGCCGAGGGCTACGCCGTGGAGGTGCGCGAGACGCGGCCGCCGCGTCCGGACGTGCAGCTGGTGGGCCCGCTGCGCGTGGTGCGGCAGACGTTCGCCAGCGGGACGGCGCGGCTCGTGGTCGTCCACGAGCGGTACGTACCGCGGCCCAGAGGCGCGTGAGCCACGCCCGCCCCGACGCCACCTCGGTCGCGATCGACCGGACCCGGGTGCCCGTCCACGTCGCCATCATCATGGACGGCAACGGGCGGTGGGCCGGCGCGCGGGGACTGCCGCGGTCCGAGGGCCATCGTGCCGGCCGGGAGGCGATCCGGCGCACCGTCGAGGCCTGTCGCGAGCTGGGCGTGCAGGTGCTGACGCTGTACGCCTTCTCCACCGAGAACTGGCAGCGGCCGCCCGAGGAAGTGGAGGCGCTGATGCGCCTGCTCCACGAGGCGCTCCTGGAGGAGGCCGACGAGCTGCACCGGGTCGGGATCCGCGTCCGGGTCGTCGGTGACCTGGACGGGCTGGCGCCGGCGCTGCGCCGGGAGATCGCGCAGGTCGAGGAGCTGACCCGCGAGAACCAGGCCATGGTGCTCAACATCGCCCTGAACTACGGGGGCCGGGCCGAGCTCGTGCGCGCCGTGCGGCAGCTGGCGGCGGAGGTGTGTGCGGGCCACCGCCGCCTCGACGAGATCGACGAAGCGGCAGTGGCCGGCGCGCTCTACACGGCCGGCCTGCCCGACCCCGATCTGCTGATCCGGACGGGCCGGGAGCAGCGCCTGTCCAACTTCCTGCTGTGGCAGGCGGCCTACGCCGAGTTGTACTTTGCCGACGTGTTCTGGCCCGACTTCGACCGCGACCACCTCCTGGCGGCCATTGCCGACTACCAGCACCGGCAGCGCCGCTTCGGCGCCCTCCGTGACTAGCGCGCGGACGTGGCCCGACCGGGCGCTGCCCGCGCGGGTTGCCACCGTCGCCCTGGGCGTGCCGCTTCTGGTCGCGGCCGTCTGGGCCGGGGGGCACGTCCTGCTGGCGACGGTGCTGGTGCTGGTGGCGGCAGCGCTGGCCGAGTACGCGCGGCTCGCGCGCGCCGCGGGGTTGCATCCCCCCGGGAGCGTGCTTGGCGGGGGCCTGGGGTTTCCGTTGCTGGCAGCGTGGGGACTGTGGGCGCATGCGGGCACGCTGGTCGTCGCGTTGCTGGCCGCCGCCGCGGCGGCAGGGCTGGTGCCAGCGCGCCGGACCGCAGTGCTCGCCCACGCAGGCGCGGCGGTGCTGGGCGCGGTGTACGTGGGCATGCTGTTCGCATATCTCGTGCTGGCCCGGGCGGCCTATGGACCGGGGCCCGTGCTCGGCCTGCTGGCCGTGGTGTGGGCCGGCGACGTCGCGGCGTACCTGGTCGGCCTGCGGTGGGGCCGGCGGCGTCTGGCGCCGGCGCTGAGCCCGGGCAAGAGCATCGAGGGGCTCGTCGCCGGCCTGGCGGTTGCCGCGGCCGTGGCCGTGGCGACGAGCGGTCTCGTGGGATGGCCGGCCACGATGGGTGCCGTGGGCGGCCTGCTGGTGGCGGGCGCCGGCGTGGTCGGCGACCTGTGGGAATCGGCGCTGAAACGCACCGCGGGCGTGAAGGACTCGGGTGCCTGGTTGCCCGGCCACGGCGGCGTCCTGGACCGCTTCGATGCGGTGCTGTTCGGGATTCCCGTCGGGTACTATCTCGTGGGGTGGATGCGGTGAGGCGGCTCGTGGTGCTCGGCTCCACCGGCAGCGTCGGCCGCGCCGCGCTGGACGTGGCCGCGGCGCTCGGCGACGTGGAGGTCGTCGGGCTGGGCGCGCAGCGTCACCACGCGCTGCTGGCCGAGCAGGCGCGCCGGTTCCGCGTGCGGGCGGTCGCGGTCGAGGATCCTGCGGCGGGGGCGGCACTGCGCGACGCCGTTCCGGCCGGCACGCGCGTGCTGTGCGGCCCGGAGGCCGCCACCGCGCTGGCGCTGCTGGACGGCGTCGACCTGGTGCTGGTGGCGGTGGTGGGCATCGCCGGCCTGGCGCCCACGCTGGCCGCGTTGGGTGCCAGGCGCGACGTGGCCCTGGCCACGAAGGAGGCGCTGGTGGCGGGCGGGCACCTGGTGGCTGCCGCCGCGGCGCGGTCGGGCGCCCGGCTGCTCCCACTGGACAGTGAGCACGCCGCGATCGCCCAGTGCCTGCTCGGCCAGGACCGCGCCGGGCTCCGACGCCTGATCCTGACCGCCTCGGGCGGCCCGTTCCTGCGGCGGCCCGCGCACGACCTGTGGCGCGTCACGGTGGAGGAGGCGCTGGCGCACCCCACGTGGAAGATGGGGAAGAAGGTGACGATCGATTCGGCCACCTTGATGAACAAGGGGCTGGAGATCATCGAGGCCCGGTGGCTGTTCGACGTCGCCCCGGAACAGATCGACGTCCTCATCCACCCGCAGAGCATCGTGCACGCCCTGGTGGAGTTCGCCGACGGCATGGTCCTGGCCCACGTGAGCCGGCCGGACATGCGCGGCCCGATCCAGTTCGCCCTGACCGGGCCACGGC
Source organism: Armatimonadota bacterium (assembly GCA_031459855.1). Lineage (NCBI taxonomy): Bacteria > Bacillati > Candidatus Sysuimicrobiota > Candidatus Sysuimicrobiia > Candidatus Sysuimicrobiales > Candidatus Humicultoraceae > Candidatus Fervidifonticultor > Candidatus Fervidifonticultor primus. Next base: position 3,015,775 of record JAVKHP010000001.1, on the reverse strand, counting down.
GCCGCCCCGGCCTGGTGGCGCCGCTGGACTGGCACCGCCTGGCGCTGACCTTCGAGGCGCCGGACCCCGCGCGGTTTCCCGCCCTCGACCTGGCCCGGGAGGCGCTGCGCGCGGGGGGGACCGCGCCCGCCGTGCTGAACGCGGCCAACGAGGTGGCCGTGGCGCAGTTCCTGGCCGGGACCATTCGGTTCCCTGAGATCGTGGAGACGGTGCGCGCGGTGCTCGCGCGGCACACCCCACGCCCTGCGCCGACCCTGGACGCCGTGGTCGCCGCGGACGCCTGGGCGCGGGAGGAGGCCGCCCGGACCGCCCGCGTGACGAGGTGACGGCGGTGCCCGACGTGCTGGCCGCGGTGGCGGCCTTTGGCGCCATGATCTTCTTCCACGAACTGGGCCACTTCCTGGTGGCCAAGCGTGCCGGCGTGCGCGTGCACGCCTTCGCCATCGGGTTCGGGCCGGCGCTGGCGAGCTGGACCCGCGGCGAGACGCGGTATGCGATCAACCTGCTGCCTTTCGGCGGGTACGTGCGCATGGAGGGTGAGGAGGGCGGCGCGGGGGCGGGCAGCTTCCAGGCTCAGCCGGTGGGCGCCCGCATGGCCATCATCGCCGCGGGCCCGCTGATGAACCTCGCCATGGCGGTCCTGATCCTGACGCTGGCGGCGGTCACCGGTGGTGTCGCCACCAGCACCCGGGTGCGCAGCCTCGAGGCGGGCTGGCCGGCAGAGGCCGCCGGGCTCCGGCCGGGCGACCGCATCGTCGGCATCGACGGTCAGCCCATGGGCACCGACCAGCTGATCGAGACGATCAACCGCAGCGTGGGCCGGACGCTGGTGCTGGACGTGCACCGGGGCGATCAGGCCCTGACCGTGGCGGTCACGCCCCGCCTGGATCCCGCGCGCGGCGTAGGCCGCATCGGGTTCGCGCCCGACCCCATCTTCACCCGCCTCCATCCTGCGGCCGCGCTGGTGTGGGGCGTGCGCCAGACGGGGCACTACATCGTGGTGCTGGCCGGGATCGTCGAGCGCCTGATTCGCGAGGGCCGGTTCCTCGAGCACCTCGGCGGACCGCTGGCCGCCGGCGACCAGCTCCGGCAGGCTGCGGCGCTGGGGTTCCAGGTCTTCCTGCACATCACCGCCCAGTTCAGCATCCTGATCGGGTTCTTCAACCTGCTGCCGATTCCCGCGCTGGACGGCGGCCGGCTGGCGTTCCTGGTCGCCGAGGCCGTGCGCCGGCGGCCGCTGCTGGACGCCCGGCGCGAGGGGCTGGTGCACACCGTGGGCCTCGCGCTGTTGTTGCTGCTGCTGGCCACCGTGACCCTGCGCGACCTCCGGCGGCTCTTCGAGTAGGGGAGCGGACCGATGCACCGGACGCAGACGCGCACCGTCAGGGTCGGGAAGGTCGAGATCGGGGGCCAGGCACCCGTCTCGGTGCAGTCCATGACCATCACCGACACGCGGGACGTGGACGCCACCCTGGCGCAGATCTACCAGCTGGCCGCCGAGGGGTGCGAGATCGTGCGGCTGGCCGTCCCCGACCGGGAGGCGGCGGCGGCCCTGGCCGCCATCACGCCGCGCAGCCCCCTGCCCGTGGTGGCCGACATCCACTTCGACCACCGTCTGGCCCTGGCGGCGCTGGAGGCCGGCGTCCACAAGCTGCGCCTCAACCCCGGCAACATCGGCAGCCGCGAGCGCGTGCGCATCGTCGCGCGCGAAGCGGCCGCGCGCGGCGTGCCCATCCGCATCGGGGCCAACATCGGGTCGCTCGCCAAGGCCACGCTGCGCAAGTGGGGGCGGCCGTGCCCCGAGGCGCTGGTGGACTCGGCGATGGAGGACGTCAAGGTCCTGGAGGACCTGGGCTTCCACGACATCGTCATCTCGGTCAAGGCCTCGGACGTGCCCATGATGATCGAGGCCTACACGATGATCAGCGAGCTGGTGCCCTACCCGCTGCACGTGGGCGTCACCGAGGCGGGCACCGCCTGGGCGGGCAGCATCAAGTCGGCGGTGGGCATCGGCGCCGTGCTGGCGCGTGGCATCGGGAACACCATCCGGGTCTCGCTGGCCGCCGATCCCGTCGAGGAGGTGCGCGCCGGGTACGAGATCCTCAAGAGCCTCGGCCTGCGGACCCGCGGGGTGCAGTTCGTGGCGTGTCCCTCGTGCGGGCGCGCCGAGGTCGACATCATCCAGATCGCGCGAGAGGTGGAACGACGGCTGCGGGACGTGCCGGCGCCGGTGAAGGTCGCCGTGATGGGGTGTGCGGTGAACGGGCCAGGCGAGGCGCGCATGGCCGACCTCGGCATCGCCTGCGGCCGCGGCATGGGCCTGATCTTCCAGGACGGCAAGATCGTGGCGAGCCTGCCCGAGGACCGGCTCGTCGACGAGCTGATGGCGCACGTCTGGCGGGTGGCGCGGGAGCGGTACGGCGTCGCCGCACCGACGCCCGCCGCCGCCGGGAGCGGCACCGGCACCACCGCGGCAGGCTCGGGGCCGGCATGATCCCGTGGTGGGAAGCGCTGGCGCGCCTGGTCCTGGCGGTGGCGCTGGGCGGGGTCATCGGGTTCGAGCGGGAGAGCGTCGACAAGCCCGCCGGGTTCCGCACCAACATCCTCGTCTGCGTCGGCGCCGCGCTGTTCGCCCTGCTGTCCACCGCCGGCTTCTTCGGCACAGGCGCCGACCCGGCCCGGGTGGCCAGCAACGTCGTGGTCGGTATCGGCTTCCTGGGGGCCGGGACCATCTTTCGCACCGGCGGAGGCGTGCAGGGCCTGACCACGGCCGCGACGCTGTGGACCGTGGCCGCCATCGGCACGGCGTGCGGGATCGGCTACTACGCCGGCGCGCTGGGCGCCACCACCATCGTCATCGTGGTGCTCACGCTGATGAAGAGCGTCGAGCGCTTCCTGCCCCGGCGCGGGATCGGCCACTGCGTCGTGCAGATGGCCGACGTCCCCGGGCAACTGGGCAAGATCGGCACCGCCCTGGGCCTGCTGGGCGTCAACATCGACCGCGTGGAGTTCACCGGCAAGACCGAGGATCGGGTGACGCTGGACATGACGCTGCGCCTGCCGGCCAGGGTCACCCGGGGCGACGTCCTGGTGGCGCTGGGGGAGATCGAGGGCGTGGACGAAGCCCGCTGGGAAGCCTAGGCGATGCTCCCCCTGCGAGACCTGAACCCGTCCCGGTCCACGCCGATCGTCGTCTACGCCCTCATCGCCACGTGCGTCGTCGTCTTCCTCTACACGGTGGGGCTGGAGAGCGAGACGGTGCGAACGGCCTTCTTCCTCCGCTACGGCGCGGTGCCGGCGGAGGTCACGGCGGGCCTGGCGGGCGCCCGCGGGCTGGTCACCTCGATGTTCCTGCACGGCTCGTGGATGCACCTGGGCGGCAACATGCTCTACCTGTGGGTCTTCGGGGACAACGTCGAGGACGCCATGGGGCACGGGCGGTTCCTGGTGTTCTACCTGACCAGTGGCGTGCTCGCCGGGCTCGCCCACGTGGCGACGCAGCCCACCTCGCCGGTGCCTCTGGTGGGCGCCAGCGGCGCCATCGCCGCCGTGCTGGGCGCCTACCTGGTGCTCTACCCGCGGGCGTCGATCCTGTCGCTGATGGTCGTCGGGGTCTTCATCCGGTTCGTGGAGCTCCCGGCCCTGCTGGTGCTCTCGCTGTGGTTCCTGCTGCAGCTGGTGCAGGGCATGGCCGCGCTGGGCGCGCCGGGGGTGACCACGGTGGCGTGGTGGGCGCACATCGGCGGCTTCGTCGCCGGCATGGCGCTGGTGGGCGTCTTCGCCCGGCGCCGGCGCACGCCCCGCTGGTGGTGACCGCACGGGCGCCCGCGGACGGTGCTTGGACGCCCCGGCGGGGTCTGCTATAGTGTGGCGCGTGGCGGACGGTGCACAGGAGGGGCCCATGCGGAACATCGTGGTGGACATCCTGACCAGGACGCCGGTGCCCGAGCAGCAGGTGGAGATCGTCGAGCGCAAGGGCATCGGCCACCCCGACTCCATCTGCGATGCGATCATGGAGCAGGTCTCGGTGGAGCTGAGCCGCGAGTACCTGCGGGCGTGCGGGCGGGTCCTCCACCACAACATCGACAAGGCGTTCCTGGTGGCGGGCAGCGCCGACGTGCGGCTGGGCGGGGGCGTCGTCACCGAGCCGATGCGGCTGATCTTCGGCGACCGCGCCACGGCCGTGTGCGACGGGCGCCGGGTGCCGGTGGAGGAGATCGCGGTGCGCACGGCCAAGGCCTGGATCCGCGACAACCTGCGCTTCGTGGACCCCGAGCGGCACGTGGTCTACGACGTGCAGATCAAGCCGGGCTCGCCCGAACTGGTGGACATCTTCCAGCGGGATCGCCCCGTGGCCAACGACACGTCCGCCGCCGTGGGGTTCGCCCCCCTCTCGCCCACCGAGCGCGTGGTGCTGGACGTCGAGCGCCTGCTGAACGGCCGCGAGTTCAAGCAAGAGTTCCCGGAGGTGGGCGAGGACGTGAAGGTGATGGGCTACCGGCGGGGCGACGCGCTGCACCTGACCGCCGCGGTGGCGTTCGTGGATCGGTTCATCGACAGCGAGCAGACATACTTCCAGCGCAAGAGCATGCTGCGCGACGCCATCATGAGCTTCCTCAACGGCCGCACCGAGTTCAAGACGGTGCAGCTCGACCTCAACACGCTGGATGCGCCCAGCCGCGGGCTGGGCGGCATGTACCTGTCGGTGACGGGTACCTCTGCCGAGAGCGGGGACTCGGGCCAGGTGGGCCGCGGCAACCGGGTGAACGGCCTGATCTCCCTGAACCGGCCCATGGGGACGGAGGCCGCAGCGGGCAAGAACCCCGTCTCGCACGTGGGCAAGATCTACACGATCCTCACCAAGAAGGCGGCCGAGCGCATCCACCGCGAGGTGCCGGGCATCCGCGAGGTCTACGTCTGGATGCTCAGCCAGATCGGCGCGCCCATCGACGAGCCGAAGGTCGCTGCCGCCCAGGTGGTGCTGGCCCGGCACGCGCGACGCCGGATCGTCGAGCGCAGGGTGCGCGAGGTGCTCGACGACGAGTTCGCCAACATCACCGCCCTCACCCAGGAACTCGCCAGCGGCCTGCACCCGGTCTGGTGACCGGCCGGCAGTGCGCCGGGCCGCAGCGGCGCTGGCGGCGGTGGCACTGCTGGCCACCGGGTGTGAGGTGCGCCGGCAGCGCCCGCCCGTGGGGCTGGCGTTCCTGCGGGTCGAGGGGGTCACCCGCGCCACCCAGCAGTCTGCGTTGAGCCCCGTCGCGTGGGCGCCCGATGGCCGGCGGTTCGCCTTCGGCGCGCGCGACGGCCTGTGGGTGCAGCGCGTCGATGGGGACGCCGCCGTGCGGGTGGCGCCCGGCCAGGTGGTGACCGCGGCGGCGTGGGCGCCGGTGGCGCAAGCGCTGGCCTACGTCGACCGTGGCGACCTGTGGGTCGTCCGCCCGGACGGCAGTGGCCGCCGCCGGGTGACGCTTCCCGGTCCCGTGACCGCGGTGGCGTGGGCGCCGGTTGGCGACCGGCTGGCGGCTGTGGTGCGCGTGCCGGGGCAGCCGCCGCGCTTCGAGCTGTGGTGGACCGGGGCGGCCGGCAACGTCCTGCGGCACGTGCTGTGGACCCCGCCGCGTCCGATCGCCGGCCTGGGGTGGTTCCCGGACGCGCTGTACCTGTTCGTGCCGCTGGAGGGCACCGGGGGCAGCGCCGAGTGGTGGAAGGTGCGCATCGCCTACCCCGACGTGCGGCTGCTGCAGCGGCGCGACCCGCCAGCGCGCGAGGTGGCGCTCGCCCCGGGCGGTGACTGGGTGGCGTTCGTGGCCGCCGCCGACCGTGGGGACCAGGTGTTCGTGGTACGGCCGGACGGATCGGCCATGCGCGCCGTCTCGGCGCCCGCGCCGCGGATCGCCGGGCTGGCGTGGGCGCGCGCCGGCGACAAGCTGGCCTACGCCGTGCTGGTAGACGACGGCCACGCCGAGATCTTCGTCACCACGCCCGGTGGGCCCGCGCGCCGTTTGCTCACCTACCGGCTCGAGTTCCCCGATCCAGGGGCGGCGCTCGCGCTGGCGTGGGCGCCCGACGACGGCTACCTGGCCTACGGCACGAACACGGGCGCGCTGGCGGGTCCGGTCTGGCTGGCGCGCATCGCGCGGGATTGACACTGCCCGTGCGGGGGCGCGCATAATAAGTACCGTTGATTGACCCGCTATTACCGGCGGGGCAGGTGCACTGCTGGAGGATCCGCCATGCCCGTGTACGAGTACCGCTGCAGCCAGTGCCGCCACCAATTCGAGCAGTACCAGCCCGTGGGCGGACCGGCACCGGTCTGCCCGCGGTGCGGCGGGGAGACCCGCAAGGTCTACTCGTCGGTGGGCCTGATCTTCAAGGGCAGCGGGTTCCACACGACCGACTACCGGAAGCCCGCCCGCGCCGACGGTGACGGCGCGTCCGCCACGTCGACCGGCGGGTCCGCCAAGGACACCGGGACGTCGTCGACCGGCGCACCGTCGTCGTCCGCGCCGTCGTCTCGCTGAGCCCCTCAGCCTGCAGGGCGGTACTGCGCCGCCTTGTGCTGGCGGCCACCGTCGCGCTGCTCGCGTCCGCGCCGTCGCGTGCGGCCGCAGGTGGCAGCATCGTGACGGTGACGGTCGGGTTCGATGGCCGCGCACGCACCGGCGCGTGGACACCGGTGTGGGTCGAGGTCGTGGCGCCGGCGCAGGGGCTGGATGGCACGCTCACCGTCACGACCGCGTCGCCGGCCGGCGGGGTGGCCACGCGGTACGCCGTGCCGGTGCGCGCGGGTCCCGGCGCTACCGTCCGCGTGTTCCTGCCCGCGGTGTTCCACAACGCGCGGGCGCCCGGCGTCCTCACCCTCGACGACGCCGGAGGCGGTCACCTCGCGCGCGTTGCGCTGCCCCGTCTGCGTCCGGTGGACGAGGTCGTGCTGGCCCTGTCCCGCGCGCCGCTGAACGGCGCGCGATGGCTGGCCGGGGCGGCGCGCGCGGAGGTGGTCTACCTGCCCGCCGAGCACCTCCCGCCGGTGTGGCAGGCCTACGAGGCGGTGCGCCTCGTCGTCGTGCGGGACCTCGACGAGCGCCGCGTCGACGACGACCAGCGCCGCGCGTTGCACCAGTGGGTGCTGGCCGGGGGGCGGCTGGTGGCCATGCCGTCGGACGACGACGTGCGGGTGCTTGCGGGCCCCACGCTGCGCCCGCTGCTGCCGGCGGTGGTCCGGACAGGACCGCGCGGCGAGATCGTGGTGCGGCCGGTGGCCGGCGCGCGGGTCGATGGGCCTCCCGGCGCCCGCGTGGTGTGGGCCGTGCGCGGCCGTGGCCACGTGGTCCTGTGGGAGTGGGATGGCAGTCGCCCGACGCCTGCGGACGCTGTGGGTGGCGCGCCCGGGGCGATGCTGCAGGCGGCGGCCCCCGCGGTGCCACCAGAGCTGGAGGGTACGCTACCCCCGGCCAGGCCGCTGCCGCTGCAGGTCCAGGTAGGCGCCGCGGCGCTCGTGCTGGCCTACATCGTGGCGGTGCGCCGGCTGAGCTCCCTGGCGGCAGGGCGCGGGGCACTGGGACTGCTCACCGCGTGCGCGGTGACGCTCCTGGCCGCCGCCGGTGCCCTGGTGCTGGCGGGGATCGCGCGCCGCGCCGCGTCCGGCCCCGTGGCGTCGGTCGTGGTGGAGCACCTGCCCGGGACCGACAGCGCGCGTGTGCTCGCCGTCGTGCGTACCGTGGCCGCGCCGGGGAGCACCTACGTCCTGCACCTGGCCGCCGGCGCACTGGTGCGACCGGCGACGCCGATCGGCCTGACCGTGGTGAGGCGTCCCGACGGCGCCGACGTGATCGGGGCCGACAGCGCGCGGCTGGTGGTGCATGCGATGGGCTCCGGGCGCGTGCGCGGGACCATCGATCGCGCGTACACGCGCGCCGTCATCCAACTGGCCAACGGCCTCCGGCTGGAGCGCGCATGGATCCATGCCACCGGCCGTGTGCATCCCCTGCCGGCAGTGGCGGGGCGCGCGGTGCTCGCGCTCGACGCATCCCGGTGGACCACCCGGGACCGGTTGGCCCGCACGGAGCCCAACCACGCGCTGCTGGTGTGGGCGTTCTCCCTGCTGGAGTCCGATGCTATACTCAAGGCACACCCGGCCTGGCTGCTGGGTTGGATGCGCGATCCGGCGTTCAGCCTCCGGTGGAACGGCCGCGTCGAGGTGCCCTGGCAGCTCGTGCTGGCGCCGCTGGGTGTGGCCGACTGAGCCGCCTGCGCAGCGGGCCTGCCGGGTGACCGCGCCGGCTGGCCCGGCGGGGCCGGGGGGGTCGTCACGCGAGACCTGAATCCTGTGACCCGCGGCGACCTGCGCGCCCGGCTGGGCTCGTCCCGTGGCCGCACGCTGCAGACGCTCTACCTGGTGCTCTGCAGCGCGTTCCTGTTCCTGTCGCTGCCGCCGGAGGTCGGACGGTTCGAGCTGCGCGACGCCCACCTTGTGCTGGCGTTGCTGGCGGCCCAGCTGGTGGCGGTGACCTACCTCACCTCGGCGTTCGCCTCGGGCGAGGTCGCAGCCGACGGCGAGAAGGGCGTTCCCGACCTCGTGCTCTCGGCGTTTCCCGTCAGGACCATCGCCGCCGGGAAGGCACTCTCCGGAACGCTGTACGCCCTCTACCTGGTGCTGATCGCCTTGCCCGTGGTGGTGTTCGCCGTCGCGCTGCGCGGTGCGGCGCTGGCGATCGTGGTCTGGGCGGGCGTGCTCACAGCGACGGTCGGCGCGGCAGCCGGTGCCTGGGGAGCCTGGCTGTCGGGCCGCATCGCCTCGGAGTTCACCCGGAGCCTGGTGCACTGGAGCGCGCTCGGCGCCCTGTTCGTGGGGACGGCCCTGCTCCCGCGGCCATGGTCACTGCTCAACCCCATCCGCGTCCTCGACCGCTTGGTCGGCGGCGGCGGACCCGCGACAGCGCTGGTGGTGGCGGCCTGCTACGCCGCGCTGGCAGGGGTCGGCGCGCTCGCAATCGGCACGCACGTGCGCGCCGCGCGCGCCGAGACCGGCTCATCCTGACCGTGACCGCGCGGCACCGATACGGGGGAGTGCGCGATGGAGCCTGAAGTCGTCCGGGACGTCGTCGAGCAGGCGCGGCGGCGGCTGGCCGCACGCCGCGCGTGGCAGTGGGGCGGCAGGGTCGCCGTGGCCACGGCCGGCCTCGCCCTCCTGCTGGCGCTCGCGCGCACGGTCGTGCCGCTCGCCGTACCCGTGGGTCCGCTCGCCGCGGGCGGGCTCGCCGCGGGGACGCTACTCGCCGGGCTGCTGGCGCGCCTGTGGCGTCCTTCCCCGCACCTGACCGCCCAGGTGGTGGACCTGCGCTTCGGGTGCGCCGACCGGCTGGCTACGGCCGTGGAGGTACTGACGGGCCGGCACCAGCCCACGGCCCTCACCGACGCGGTGATCGCCGACGCGGCCAGCGCGGCTGCGGCGCTGGACCTGCGGCAGGGGCTGCCGGTACGGCCGCCCGGGCTGATGGCCCTGGCGGTGGCGGTCGCGCTGCTGGCTGCCGCGGCAGAGGTGTTGCTGGCAGGCCGCACGGTGCCCGGTACCCCGGCGCGCGCGGTCGTGGAGACGATCCGCCGCGAGGGCAGACGGCTGGAGCATCGCGCCCAGATGCTGGAGGAGCAGGCGCGGCTGGACCGGGCGCGGGTGACGCGGCGATTCGCGCCGTCGCTGCGCGCGCTGGGTCAGAGCCTGCAACGCGAGCGGGTGGAGCGCCAGGACGCGCTCGCGCGGCTCGAGGCCCTGGCCAGGCAGGTGGAGGCCGCGCGCCGGCAGGTGCAGCGCCGGACGGCGGAGCTGGCCGGGCAGGCGCCGGCGCCGACCGACCGGCCCGCGGAGCTGTTTCGGCGCCGCGCCGCAGCGGAGCGCACGTTGCGGCAGATCCGGGAGATCGCCGAGCGTCTCGCCCAGAGCCGGTCGCCCGAGGAACGACGGGCGCTGCTCCAGGAACTCGCCGCGCTGGCCGGGGGTGGCGATGAGGGCGACGTGCCGGCGCGCGCCCGCACGCAGGCCGCCGAGGCCCAGCGCCAGCTCGACGCCGGCAACGTCGCCGCGGCGCGACGCACACTGCACCAGAGCGCCACGGACCTCGAGGACCTGCGCGCGATGCTGGCCGACGAGGAGGGCCTGCAGCAGGCGCAGCGCGACCTCCGGCGGTCGTCGGAGCAGATCGCCCGCGGCCGGCCGGTGCCGGTCGACGACCCCGAGCAGGCGCCGCAGGCTGCGGCGCACCCCGATCCGGTCGCGCCGGGGACGCGGCCGCCCCAGGAGAGCCAGCTGCCCGACGGGGTGCCACCGCCGCCCGGGCCCAACCAGGGCACGACGCCGGGCCAGGGCGCACCGGCCGAGAAACTCGGCGAACGCACCCCGCGGCTGACGGCCGACAAGCAGACGTCCCGCCTGCGCGGACTGCAGGGCGAGGGCCGCGTGACGACCTCGGACCTGCTCGGACCGGGGCGCGCCGCCCAGGTCCGCGCGCCCCAGGGGCCGGCCCTGCGGGCGGCGCGCGCCGAGGCCGACCGGTACATGGCCCGCTGGCGCATTCCGCCCGAATACCGGGAGATCGTCCGCCGGTACTTCGAGGCTCTGGCCGCGCAGCGCTGAGCACGCTGCCCGGCCGCGGACGAGGTGTCCGCCCGAGGGAGGACGTCGAGGGGCCCTCAGGCCACGCTCAGTCCAGGGCGGAGGGAGCACGGAGGAGGGACGACCGATGGACGCCGCGACGTTTCGCCGCACCTACACGGCGCTGCGGGAGGAGATCCACAGGGTCATCGTGGGGCACGAGGCCCTGGTCGAGCACGTGTTGATCGCGCTGCTCGCCAACGGGCACGTGCTGCTGGAGGGCGTCCCGGGGCTGGGCAAGACCTTGCTGGTGAAGACGCTGGCGGCCGCGCTCGACCTCCGCTACTCACGAATCCAGTTCACGCCGGACCTCATGCCCGCCGACATCATCGGCACCAACGTCATCCACCAGGACGCCGACGGACGGCGGTTCTTCGAGTTCCAGCGTGGGCCGATCTTCTCGCAGATCGTGCTGGCCGACGAGATCAACCGGGCCACGCCCAAGACCCAGTCGGCGCTGCTGGAGGCCATGCAGGAGCGCACCGTCACGGCGCCAGGCGGCCCCTATCCGCTGGAGGAACCGTTCCTGGTCCTGGCCACGCAGAACCCCATCGAGATGGAAGGCACGTATCCGCTGCCCGAGGCGCAGGTCGACCGGTTCCTGTTCAAGCTGAAGGTAGAGTTCCCCGGGGTGGACGACTTGGTGGAGATCATGGACCGGACCACGGGCCCCGCGCCGCCCCCGGTGCGGGTGGTGGCCTCCGCGGCCGTGATCCGCGCCATGCAGGCGCTGGCCCGCGAGGTGGCCGTCGCCGAGCACGTCAAGCGATACGTGGCGCGGCTGGTGCGCGCCACCCACCCGCGCGACGAGGCGGCCAGCGCCATGGTCCGCCGGTACGTGCGCTACGGTGCCAGTCCGCGCGGCGCGCAGGCGCTGCTGCTGGCGGGCAAGGTGCGGGCGCTCGTCGATGGGCGGGTCAACGTCAGCACCGACGACGTGCGGGCCCTGGCTCTGGCCGCGCTGCGCCATCGGGTGATCCTGAACTTCGAGGCCGAGGCCGAGGGCATCGACCCCGACGAGGTCATCCGCGCCACCCTGGACGAGGTGCCGGCGTCCCCGGCGGCGTCGGTGCCCTACTGACCCGCGGGCGGCGATGGCGACGGCCCCCCTGCTCCTCGAGCCCGAGTTCATCGCGCGGCTGGAGCGCCTCACCTTGCTCTCGCGCCGGCTCTACCGGAGTGGCCTGCGCGGCGAGCGGCGCAGCGGCACTCTGGGCCGGGGGGTCGAGTTCGCCGACTATCGATCGTACCAGGTGGGCGACGACTTCCGGTACATCGACTGGAACATCTTCTCGCGCCTGGACCGCCTGTTCGTCAAGCTCTTCAGCGAGGAAGAGGACATCACCGTCCACCTGTTCGTCGACGTCAGCCGCTCCATGGGTTGGGGGCAGCCACCCAAGCTCCAGTACGCGGCGCGGGTGGCGGCGGCGCTCGGCTACATCGGGCTGGCCAACCTGGACCGCGTCGGCGCAGTGGCCTTCGCCGACCGGCCCGTGCGCGTGCTGGCGCCACGGCGGGGCCGAGGCGGTGCGCTGGTCCTGTTCCAGTTCCTGGCCGGACTCGTCGCCGAAGGCCCCAGCGACCTGGCGGCGGCCCTGCGCGCGTACGCCCTGCGCACGCGGCGGCGTGGCGTGCTGGTGGTCATCTCAGACCTGCTGCTGCCCGGCGGGTTCGCCGACGGGCTGCGCCTGGCCCACTACCACCGCTTCGAGCCTTACGTCATCCACCTGCTGGCCGACGAGGAGTTGCACCCCCGGCTGGAAGGCGACCTGCGCCTGGTGGACAGCGAGACCGGCCGCGCCGTGGAGATCACGCTGGACGGCGCCGCGCTGGACGCCTACGGGCGGGCGCGCGACCGGTACCTCGCCGAGATCGAGCAGTTCTGCCTGCGCCACCAGGTGGAGTACCTGCGCGCGACCACGTCCGTGCCGTTCGACGACCTGGTGCTGCGCTACCTGCGGGTGGGGGGGTTGATCGCCTGATGGTGCTGGGCGCGCCCGCGGCGCTGTGGGGCCTGCTGCTGATCCCGCTGGTCGTGCTGCTCTACCTGTTGCGCGCGCGCCGGGAGCCCCGCGTGGTCTCCAGCACGCTCCTGTGGGAGCGCGCGACCCGTGACCTCGTGGCGCGCCTGCCGGTGCGCCGGCTGGAACGCAGCATCCTCCTGCTCCTCCAGGTGCTCGCTATCGCCGCAGTGATCCTGGCCCTGGCCCGGCCGCTGGTGGCGCTGCGTGGCTTCGCCGGTGACGCGGTCGTGCTGGTGCTCGACGCCACGGCCAGCATGCAGGCCACCGACGTCGCGCCGTCGCGCCTGGCAGCCGCGCGGTCGGCGGCCCTGGCGGTGCTGGCCGGGCTGGGCCCCCGACAGCCGGCCGCAGTGGTGAGCGCGGCAGGACGATCGCGGTTGCTGCTGGAGTTCACCACCGACCGGGCTGCGGCCCGCGCGGCCATCGACGGCGTGCGCGCGACCGATACCACCGGCGGCGTGGACGAGGCGGTGGCGCTGGCCGCCAGCATGCGCGCTGGCGGCCGCCCGCCTGTCGTGCACCTCTTCAGCGACACGCCGCCGGGCACACCCGGCGTCGTGTGGCACCGGGTGGGCCGCGGCGGGCCCAACGCAGGGATCACCGCCGTGCGGGCGCGCACCGGTCCGGGCGGGCGCACGTACCTCATGGTGCGCCTGGAGGCGTTCGGCGCGCCCGCCGAGCGGCAGCTGGTCGTTCGTGCGGGCACTCGGGTGCTGGGGACGCACCGGGTGCAGCTTACCCCGGGCGCGCCCCGCACGGTCCTGGTGGACCTCGGGCAGACCTCGGGCGTCGTGACGGCCGCCCTGGAGGGGGCCGACGTGCTGGCTGCGGACGACCGCGCAGCGCTCGTGGCAGGAACCGCGGGGCGGCCCCGGGTGCTGGTCGTCGGCGAGGGCAGTCCCATCCTGGCCGCGGCGCTGGCTGCCGCACCGACCGGCGGGGTGGAGCACGCCCGCGAGGCGTCGCCCGACCAGTGGGGCAGAGCATCGGTGATCGTGCTGGACCGCGTGCCCGTGCCCGCGCCGCTGCCGCCGGGCGCCTACCTGCTGGTGGGCAGCGTCGCGCCCAACCTGCCCCTGCAGGTCACAGGCGTGGCCGGCCCGCAGGCTGTGCAGACGGTGGCGTCCACGCACCCGGTCGTGCGACTGGTGGACCTGCGCGGCGCGCGGGTGCCCGAGGCCCTGGCTGTGCGTCCGCACGGCGGTGCGGTGTTGATCGAGGGTGAGACGCCCCTGGTGTGGGCGTTCGACGGCGCGGGACTGCGGGTGGTGCTGCTGACCTTCGACCCGTCGGTTGCCGACCTGGCCGTGCACCCTGCGTTCCCGGTGCTGGTGGCCAACGCGCTCGAGTGGCTCACCGGTGGGGGGCAAGTGGGCGCGGGCACGCAGCCGGTGCTGCCGGCCGGTCCATGGACACAGGCGCGCCTGGTGGCTCCCGACGGCCAGGCCATCGATCTCGAGGCCCGCGACGGCCGGTTCGTGTTGCCGCCGCTCGACCGCGTGGGGGCCTGGCGGGTGCGCACGGGCGGCTGGGAGCGTGTGTGGGTCGTGGCGGCCGTGGACGCCCGTGAGAGCGCCGTGGCCGCCGCGCCGCCACCGGCGCCCCCGGCGACCTCGCCGGGGAGCCCGCAGGTGGCGCAGGTGAGTCTGGTACCGTCGCTGCTGGCGCTGACCGCGGTGCTGCTGGGGCTGGAGTGGGTGGTGTGGATCCGCTCGCTGCCACGCCACGGGCTGGTCGGGCAGGCGCGCCTGCGAAGGGGGGCCCGGTGATTCGCTTCGCCGCCCCCACGCTGTTGGCGGCGCTGCTCGTCCTGCCCGTGATCGTGCTCGCAGCGCGCCGCCGCAGGCCCCGGCGCCACCTGGTGGCGCTGCGGGTGGCTGCCGTCGTCGCCCTGGCCCTGGCCGCAGGCGGGCTGGAACTGCTGACGGCCACCCCTGAGGTCACCGTCGTGCTGGCGGTCGACCGTTCCGAGAGCATCGGACCCGACGGCACCCGGACGATCCGCGCGTTTCTGGACGCGGTGCGCGCCCAGGCAGGCCCCCACCACCGCGTCGGCCTGGTGACGTTTGGCGCCGACGCCGTTCTCGAAGAGGCGCCGTCCGCCGAGCCGCGGCTCGCCCTGGCCTCGCGCCCGCGTCCTGACGGGACGAACATCGCAGCGGCCATCGAGCGCGCCCTGGCCGCGATCCCCGAAGGACACCGCGGCCGGATCGTGCTGCTCACCGACGGCAACGCCACGGCCGGCGACCTGCCGCCGGCCCTGGACGCCGCGCGCGCCCGCGGCGTGGAGCTCGCGCTCGTCCCGGTGGCGTCCGCGCCCGGTCCGGACGTGCTCGTGGAGGAGGTGCGCGTCCCGCCGGTCGTGGCCCTGGGCGAGCGCATCCCCGTCGCGGTCACGCTGCGCGCCACAGCCCCTGCCCACGCGACGCTGCGCGTCCGCGGCGGGGACACGGTGTTGCTGGTGCGCGAGCTGCAGGTGCCCCCGGGCCGCACCCAGGTCGAGCTGGAGCCGGTGACGACCCGGACCGGCCTGCTGCGCATCGACGCCGCGGTGGACGCCGAGCCCGACGGCGAGCCCGCGAACAACCGGGCCTTCGCCCTGGCGACCGTGCAGGGCCGGCCGTTCGTCCTCTACGCCGGCGATCCACCGGGGCCGCTGGCCGACCTGCTGAGCGGGCAGGGGTTCGAGGTGCGGCGCGTCATCCCCACGCAGCTGCCCACCTCGCCCGACGCCTACCAGGAAGTCGCGGCCGTGGTCCTGGACGACGTCCCCGCGTATCGCCTGACCCCGCAGCAGATGATGGCGCTGCGCGACTACGTGGGCGCCGGCGGTGGGCTGGTCGCGGTGGCGGGCCAGCAGTCGTTCGGCATCGGCGGCTACGCCGACACGCCCCTGGAGGAGGCCCTCCCGGTCAGCATGGACGTGCGCCACCGGCTGGCCATGCCATCCATGGCGATCGTGCTGGTGCTGGACGCCTCGGGGAGCATGGGCGCCTTCGGCCCCGAGCTGGCCAAGGTGGAACTCGCCAAGGAGACCGCCCAGTCGGTGATCGACCTGCTCGGCGAGCGAGACCTGGTGGGGGTGATCGCGTTCGACCAGCAGCCGCGCTGGCTGGTGGGACTGACGCCAGCCGCGCGACGCGCCGAGATCCTGGACGCGGTAGCCCGCATCAGGGCCGGCGGTGGGACCAACCTCTACCCGGCACTGGTTGCGGCGCGCGACGCCCTGCGCCGGGCAGAGGCCAGGGTAAAGCACGTGATCGTGCTCTCCGACGGGCAGACCGATCCGGGCGACTTCCGCACCCTGACCACGTCGATGGCCGACGAGCGGATGACCGTCAGCACCGTGGCCATCGGCCGCGACGCCGACGTCGAGATCATGCGGAACATCGCCGCCTGGGGGCGGGGGCGCGCCTACGTGGCCCGCGACCTCTACAGCATCCCACAGATCCTGACCGCCGAGGCGATGCTCGCCACGCGGGCCTCCGTCATCGAGGAGCGGTTCACCCCGCGCCTGGTGGGCGCGCCCGCGGCGCTGGCGGGCATCAGGAGCCTGCCGCCGCTGCGCGGGTATCTGGCCACCGCGCCCAAGCCCGCCGCGGACGTCGCGGTGCTCTCGCACCAGGACGATCCGCTGGTCGCGCTGTGGGCGTATGGGCTCGGCCGTGCCGTAGCGGTGACCACCGACGCGCGCTTTCGCTGGACGGCCGAGTGGAGCGCGTGGTCGGCCACCCCCCGGTTCTGGTCGCAACTGGTGCGCTGGGCGGCGGCCGCCACGACGGGCCCGCTGGACGCGCACGTGGACACCGACGGGAGCCGCGTGCGCGTGGTCCTGGACGCGCGGGCCGCGGATGGCACGCCGATCGTGACCTGGGCGGCGCAGGCCATCCTGGCCGGGGAGGGCGCGCCGACCGTGCGCGTGCAGCTCGAGCAGACCCAGCCGGGCTGGTACGAGGCGTCGCTGCCCCTGCCGGGGCCCGGCGCCTACGTGGTGACCGTCGCGGCCTTCGACGGGGCGCGGCCCGTGGGCCGGACGGCGCGCGCCGTGGCCATTCCCTACTCGCCCGAGCTCCGCCAGGTCGGTCTCAACCGCGCGCTGTTCTCGCAGATCGTCGAGACGGCCGGCGCGCGGATCGTGAGCCAACCCGCCGAGGCACTGGCGCCCCCTGGACGGCCGACGCGTCGCCCGCAGCCGGCGTGGCCCGCGCTGGCCGTCGTGGGGCTTGCGGCGTTCCTCGCCGAGGTGACCTTGCGGCGGGTGCCGGCCATCGAGCAGCAGGCGGTGCGTCTGGCAGCGGCGGTGGTGGCCCTGGTGCGGCGGACGCCACCGCCCGAGGTGGTGGCCGAGGACGCGGAGTACGACGCGGCGGACCGCTGGCGCATCGACGAGCCGGCGGAGGCCGCAGCCCGCGCGGCCTCCATGGAGGCGGCCGCCCGGCTCTACATCGCACGGCTGCGGCGTCAGCGCGACGACGAACCGCCGGCGTGACCACGAACGCAGACACGTTGCACAAGGCAGTGGCCCTGCTCCGTGATGCGCGCGCGGCCGTGGCGTTCACCGGCGCGGGGATCAGCACGCCGTCGGGGCTGCCGGACTTCCGCTCACCCCAGGGCCTGTGGGCCACGGTCGATCCGACGACCGTGGCGTCGCGGTCGGCGTTCGAACGCGATCCCCGGCGGTTCTACCGGTTCTACCGCGAGCGGCTGGACCGGCTGCGCCACGCCGCGCCCAACGCCGCCCACCGCGCCCTGGCGGCGTTGGAACGCGCGGGCCGGCTGCGGGCCGTCATCACGCAGAACGTCGACGGGCTCCACCAGGCCGCGGGGTCGGCGCGGGTCGTCGAACTGCACGGCAACCTGCGGGAGGCGGTCTGCCCGCGCTGCGGGGGGCTGTGGCCCATCGCCGTGGTGGTGGCGGCCCTGGACCAGGACCGGCTCCCCCGGTGCGACCGGTGCGGCGCGGTGCTCAAGCCCAACGTGGTGCTGTTCGAAGATCTGCTGCCCGCGGACGCGTGGGAGGCGGCGACGGCGCTCGCGCGCGCCGCGGACCTGATGCTCGTCGTGGGATCGTCGCTCCAGGTCATGCCTGCCGCCTCCCTGCCCCAGGAGACCCTGGATGCGGGCGGGGCGCTGCTCATCGTGAACCGCGACCCCACGCCCTACGATCACCGCGCAGCGGTCGTCGTCTGCGACGACGCGGCCCGCGTGCTGCCCGCGCTGGCAGCCGCGCTGGGCCTGGGGGAGGACTGGACCGGCGCGCCGACGAACTCCCCGACAGAGCCCGTGGAGTGAGCCGTGCGGCCCGGCGACGCCGGGCCGATTCGTGTGTGGCGCTGTGGGGGTGGTGCGGTGGCCCAGGCGGAGATCGGGGTCTTCGGCGGCTCGGGGTTCTACTCGCTCCTGGAGGGGGCGCAGGAGATCGCCGTGGAGACGCCCTATGGTCCACCCAGCGACGTGGTGACCGTGGGCGAGCTCGCCGGACGTCGGGTGGCGTTCCTGCCCCGCCACGGCCGCCGGCACCAGTACCCGCCCCATGCTATCAACTACCGCGCCAACGTGGCGGCCATGAAACAGCTGGGTGTCACGCGCCTGCTGGGGCCGTGCGCTGCGGGCAGCCTGCAACCCCACGTGCGCCCGGGGGAGTTCGTGCTGTGCGACCAGTTCGTGGACCGCACCACCGGGCGCAAGGATACGTTCTACGACGGGCCCGAGACGATCCACGTGAGCCTGGCCGATCCGTACTGTCCGCAGCTGCGCGCGATCGCGTGGGAGGCCGCCCAGCGCCTGGGGCTGCCGGCGCACCCCTCCGGCACGGTGGTGGTGGTGCAGGGCCCGCGCTTCTCCACGCGCGCTGAGAGCCGCTGGTTTCGCGCTGCCGGCTGGGAGGTCATCAACATGACCCAGTACCCTGAGGTGGTGCTGGCGCGCGAGCTGGAACTGTGCTACCTGAACATCTCGCTCATCACCGACTACGACGTGGGGGTGGAAGGCGACCCCACCGCGACCCCGGTGACGGCCGAGGAGGTTCTCAAGACGTTTGCTGCCAACCTCGGCCGGCTGCGCGACCTGCTGACAGCGATCATCGCGGCGATCCCCGCGGAGCGGACGTGTCCGTGCGCCCGGGCGCTCTCCGGCGCGCACGGCTAGGCAGACGGCTTCCGGTGCACCCGCGGGGCGCCGGGATGACGTGGCAGGCCGACGGCTCGGCGGGCTGGTTCCCGCTGCACCCGCCGGGCGGGTGCCGGGGTGCGGCCGGAGGTCGACGGCGAGGGGCCGGGAAAGGCAGGGAGGGAGATGCGCAGAACCGTAGACGACCCACCGGCGAAGTGGCTGGGACTCGCCGTGTTCCTCCTGGGCGCGGCGTTCCTGGTGGCCGTCTTCGTCATGGCGTACCGCGACGTGGTGGCCTCCGGTGTCCTGGGCCGGGTCACCGCAGCCGGGCAGGCGGCCGAGCCGGGCCCGGCGCTGGTGACCCTGGCGATCAAGGGCGTCCTGCTGATCGTCATGGCTGTCGCCGGAGGGGCGCTCGCCAATCGGGGCATCGGCCTGTACGCGGCCGCCCGCGGGTCCGATGAAGGCTGAACTCTCGCGCCCGCAGGCGGCCGTGGACCGCGTCATCGACCTGCGCAGCGACACCGTCACCCAGCCGACGGAGGTGATGCGCGAGGCGATGGCCCGGGCCGAGGTGGGCGACGACGTCTACGGGGAGGATCCCACGGTCAACGCGCTGGAAGCGCTGGCCGCGGCGCGCACGGGCAAGGCCGCAGCGGTCTTCATGCCGACAGCCACCATGGTGAACGCCGTGGCCGTGCTGAGCCAGACCCAGAAGGGCGACGAGGTGATCGTCGAGGCCGACGCCCACCTGTACAACATGGAGGCGGGCGGCCTCGGGGCGCTGGCGGGCACCATCCCGCGGCCGATCCCCACCGACCGCGGGGTCATCACCGCCGCGCAGCTCGAGGCGGCGCTGCGCCCGCCCGATCCCCACCACGCGCCGGCCCGGTTGGTGTCGTTGGAGAACACCCACAACCGCCACGGCGGGACCGTCGCCACGCCCGAAGAGACCGACGACTTAGGGGCGGCCGCGCATCGCGCCGGGCTGCGCTTCCACCTCGACGGTGCCCGGCTCTTCAACGCCGCCGTGGCGTTGGGCGTGCCCGCTGCCCGGCTGGCGGCCGCCGCCGACACCGTGACGCTGTGCCTGTCCAAGGGGCTCTCGGCGCCTGCCGGGGCGCTGCTGTGCGGCGACGCCGAGGTCATCGCCGTCGCCCGCCGCTACCGCAAGATGCTGGGCGGCGGTATGCGGCAGGCCGGGGTGCTGGCTGCCGCCGGGATCGTGGCGCTCGAGCAGATGGTCGACCGGCTCGCTGACGATCACCGGACCGCCCGTGCGCTGGCCGAGGCCCTGGCGGCCGTGGACGGCGTCGTCGTCGACCTGGATCGCGTGCAGACCAACATCGTCCGCTGCGAGGTGCCTGGCCGCGATGCGCGCCAGGTCGCCGTCCGGCTGCGCGAGCTGGGCGTGCGGGTGAGCGTGCTGGGCCCCACGCGCCTGCGGCTGGTGACGCACCGGCACGTGGGGCTCGACGACGTGCCGGTGGTGGTGGACGCCTTCCGCGCCGTGCTGGGCGTCTGACGCCGGCGCCCGACGACTAGACGGACGCCGCGCTGGGTATGTGCTCTTCGGACGTCACGCGCCGGTGCGGTACCGCAGGAGGAAATCGTCGCGGCGTCGCGAATGTACACGTCGACGACGGGGAACCGTCACGTGTGCGAAAGGAGGCGACCTCGATGGCCAAGAAGGCGAAGAAGGCGGCCAAGAAGAAGGGCAAGTAACCCCGCTGGCTGCCTTGCGAATGGCAAGGGAGCACTGCAGGCGCGGTGCTCTCTTTCTTTTCCCGTGTTGTCGAGGGTATGCGAGGTCTCTCTGCCGCAGGGGCTCCTGCCGGCGAAGGCGCGGTGCTCCCTTTCGTGCTGTCGTGGGTATGCGACCGTGCACGGGGGCGAGGGGAACTGGCAGGACGGCGCGCCGGCCACGCCCACGGCGGCGCACTGGCCCCGTGCTCAGAACCGGCGGAAGTAGCCCAGGCCGAAGGTGGACGTCTGCAGCAGGTCGGTGGCCCGCAGCGTGATGCCCCAGTCGCGCTGGAAGAAGTAGGACGCGTAGAGGTTCAGGGTGAGCCGGTTGAGGTTGGAGAGGTCCAGGGAGTAGACGGGACCCGGCGGCGTCCCGTAGTCCACGCCGGCGCCCAGCTGGGAGTCCACCAGGCCATAGCGCAGGAAGACCGGCGGCCGCTGGAGCCACTGGCCCACCTGCAGGCCGACGCGGTTTGCCTGTCCCACGTCCCGCCACGTGAAGATGTACCGCCGGGGCGCGTCCGGGAGCAGCGTGAACGTGATGTCGTGGCCCAGCCGCGTGGTGTACCACAGCTCGTACTGCAGGCGATAGCTGGTGCGCAGGTCCGGGAGCTCGAGCCGGTCGGGGATGACGCGATGGACGCGCTCGACCACCTGGTCGGCCCGCCGGATCAGCGCCCGGGCCTCCCCCACCGCCTGCCGCGCCTCGGTGACGGCTGCCTGGGCCTCGTGCAGCGAGGCCCGCACCTGCTGCACCTGCGGCTCGTTGATGACGCCCTGCAGGTCTTGCACCATCCGGTCGATGCCCTGGGCCGCGCGGCGCACGGCGGCCACCGTCTCGCGCACCTGCTGCGCGGTCTGGCCGCCTGCGGCCACGTCTCGCGCCAGGGCACGCAGGTCGCGGGTCGCGGCGGCCAGGTCGTCGACCGTGGCGCGTGCGCCGGCGGCGATGGCGGGCACGTCCTCGCTGGCCGTGCGCTCCAGGGACCGCGCCATGCGGTTGGTGGTCTCGGCCACCCGGCGCATGACCGCCGTGGCCTCGCGGACGTTCTCCGCCGCCTCGGCCAGCGCCCCGCGCAGTGCCGGATCGCCGACCAGACGGGTGATCTGCTGGAGCGCGTCCTCGGCCTGGCGGGCGACGGCGACCACACGGGCCACCACGTCCTCGACCGTGAACGGCTCCTGTCCGACCACGATGCTCCCGGGCGGCAGCGGCGGCGCCGTCGGCGGGCCCGGCGTGATCGTCACGAACCGCTCGCCGAGCAGGCCCGTGGTGCCGATGGCGAAGCGCGATCCCTGGGGAATCGCAAACCGCGCCCTGATGCGCAGCACGATCTCCGCCTGACCGGCCGGCGTCAGGGCGATCGACCGCACCTCGCCGATGCGGACGCCGGCCAGCTGCACGGGCGCGCCCTCGACCATCCCGCCGGCGGTGTTCACGCGCAGGCGGATCACGTAGCGCGGCTCGAGCAACTCGCCGGGCCCGCCCGCCAAGAAGACCACGGCGCCCGCCAGCGCGGCGACGAAGAGCAGAACCGCGAGCAGTCCGACCTTCGCTTCGGGACTCATGCGGACACCACCTCGGCGCCCGAGGCCAGAAACCGCTGCACGAACGGGTGGGCCGATGCCCGGATCGCTGCGGGCGTGCCTGCGGCGACCAACCGCCCGGCGTCCATGACCGCGAGCTCGTCGGCCAGCCGGAAGGCGCTCGCCAGGTCGTGGGTCACCACGACGGCAGTGGTGCCCAGGTCGGCCCGCAGGCGCAGGATCAGCTCGTCCACCGTCCGCGCGGTGATCGGGTCGAGGCCGCCGGTGGGTTCGTCGTAGAGCAGCAGGTCGGGCGCCAGCGCCAGAGCCCGGGCGATGCCCACGCGCTTGCGCATGCCACCTGACAGCTGCGCCGGCAGCAGCTCCCCGGCACCCGTCAGGCCCACCAGGGCCAGCAGCTCGTCGACTCGGGCCCGGAGCGCCTGCCCGGCGAGGCGCCGGTGGCGGCGCAAGGGGAAGGCCACGTTCTCCGCCACGGTCATCGAGTCGAAGAGCGCAGCCGACTGGAAGACGACGCCCACCCGCATGCGCAGCGCGTCCAGGTCCTCGTCCGGCAGGGCGTGCACGGGCTGGCCGAAGACGTGGATCGTGCCGCGGTCGGGCCGCAGCAGTCCCACCAGATGCTTGAGGAGGACGCTCTTGCCGCACCCGCTGGGACCCATGATGACCTGCACCTGCCCGCGGCGCACCTCCAGGCTGACGCCGGCCAGCGCCTGCGTGGTCCCGAAGCGCTTCCACACGTCGCGCACCACCACGATCGCCTCGTCTGCGGGGGGCTGGGGGGTCCGGAGGTGAGCCTCGGCCATCGCGCTA
The DNA here is from genome assembly GCA_031459855.1 of Armatimonadota bacterium. Taxonomy (NCBI): domain Bacteria; kingdom Bacillati; phylum Candidatus Sysuimicrobiota; class Candidatus Sysuimicrobiia; order Candidatus Sysuimicrobiales; family Candidatus Humicultoraceae; genus Candidatus Fervidifonticultor; species Candidatus Fervidifonticultor primus. The sequence continues at coordinate 2,992,885 of JAVKHP010000001.1, read as the reverse complement.
CCGCACCCGGAAGAGCACCTGGTTCAGGAAGTAGTTGAAGGCCATGATGAGCACGATGGACGCGACCACCGCGCCGGTGGCCGCACGGCCGACGCCTTCCGCACCGCCTGTGGCGGACAGGCCCCGATACGCGCCCACGGCGGCGATGATGAGCCCGAAGCACACCGACTTCACCAGCCCGGCGTAGAGGTCCCACGTCCACGTGAACTGCCGCAGCGACGCCCAGAACGATCCCGACGGGATCCCAGCCGCCACCGCCACCACCGAGCCGCCGATGGCTCCCACGACCTCGGCGAACATGGTGAGAATGGGCAGGGCCACGGCGGCGGCCACCAGGCGGGGCACGACCAGGAACCGCACGGGATCCGTGGCGAGGGCGCGCAGGGCGTCCACCTGCTCGGTAACCGTCATGGTGCCCAGCTCGGCCGCGATCCCCGCGCCGACCCGGCCAGCGATGACCATCGCGGTGAAGACCGGGCCTGCCTCGCGCGCCAGCGACACCCCCACCAGGCCGCCCACGAAGCCCTGCGCGCCGAACTTGAGGAAGACCCCCGAGGTCTGGTAGGCCAGCACCATCCCGGCGAACACTCCCGTGACCAGCACGATGAAGGTCGAGTCCCAGCCGATGCGCTTGAGCTGGACGATCGTCTCGCCGAGTTCCAGGTGGCCACGTCGCACCCAGCGGAACGCGTGCGCCAGCATGCCCACGGCGCGGCCCACGTCCGCCAGCCACGCCAGGACCGCCCGGCCGGCAGCGGCCAGCAGCCCCGCCGACGCTGTCCGGACCAGCGCACCATCGTCCATCGCGTTCCTCTCTTCGGTGCGCCCGGCGCACGATTCCTCTGCGCCATCCGTCCCGGGCCGATCTGGGGAGCAGGTGCAATGCCCGCGCAGGGCGTGCGCCCACGGCCGGGGCCCCGGCGCCCTGCGGTGCCCACAGGATGCGCGCCGTTGGAGCCGGCGGGCCCGAACGTGAGGCCGCCTGCCTCGGCCCGGACCGTGAGGCAGGGTTGCGCGGGTGCTGCCGGGGCGGCCCACGCGACGCCCCCGGCTCCATGGGGCAGCGCAAGGCAGGCCCCCGCGCGTTGACGGCGTCCCCCGCCAATGCTATACTCCGCCCGGTTGTGCGGCCTGAAGTAGAAGCCATCCGCTTCTCACCCGAGCGCCCCGAGGGTGCGCCTCGGGTGGCCGCGGCGCGCACCGCTCCTGCGGGGATGGCATCGGCCGTCCCCGTTTGAGTTTTTCACCATCCCGTCGGGGCGCCGACGGGAACCCGGGAGGGCGACGGGCATCGACCGCGAGATACGGGTGAACGAGCGCATTCGGGCCCGGGAGGTACGACTGATCGGGCCCAACGGCGAGCAACTGGGAATTCTGCCCACGCGCGATGCCCTGGCCAAGGCGCAGGAGTACAACCTGGACCTGGTGGAGGTCGCGCCGACCGCCACCCCGCCCGTGTGCAAGATCATGGACTTCGGGCGGTACAAGTACGAGCAGAGCAAGCGCGAACGAGACGCGCACCGCAAGGCGCGGGGTGGCGACCTCAAGGGCATGCGCATGAGCCCCAAGATCGGCGAGCACGACTTCCAGGTGAAGGTCCGGCAGGTGCACGAGTTCCTCCGGGAGGGCCACAAGGTGCGCGTCGCCATGTGGTTTCGGGGCCGGGAGATGGCGCACCCCAAGGTCGGGGAGGACCTGCTGCGACGGCTTGCCGCGCAGGTGGGTGACGTGGGCGTCGTCGAGCGGATGCCCACCCTGGAAGGACGCAACATGATCATGATCCTCAGCCCCAAGAAGGCGTGAGGCAGGCGGGAGCGAGCGGTGGCGAAGCGCAAGACGCACCAGGGCACGGCCAAACGGATCGGTGTCACCGGCACCGGCGCGCTGACCCGGGGCCGTCAACACGGCGGGCACCTGAAGGTCAAGAAGCGCCCCAAGCGGAAGCGTTCACTGCGCGAGCGCCGGCTCGTCCACGCGGCCGACGCGCCGCGCGTGCGGCGGCTCCTGCCCGGTATCTAGGGCGCGGGGCGGCCCTGCAGCCGGCGCCCCTACGACGTCCGCACCGTCGCACGGGAAGGTGAGACGACGATGGCACGGGTGAAGCGCGGCGTCACCGTTCGGCGACGCCACAAGAAGATCCTGAAGCTGGCGCGCGGGTACCGCGGGGCGAAGAGCCGCTGGTACAAGCTGGCCAAGCAGTACACGACCCGCGCCCTGGCGCGCGCCCGCATCGACCGCCGGCTGCGCAAGCGGGAGTTCCGCAGCCTGTGGATCGTGCGCATCAACGCGGCGGCGCGGGCGCAGGGGCTCTCGTACAGCCGGCTCATCAACGGGCTCCGCCGCGCCGGGGTGGCCGTCGATCGGAAGATCCTCGCCGATCTGGCGGTGCGCGACAAGGCGGCGTTCGACGCCCTGGTCGCCCAGGCGAAGGCCCACCTGGGGGGATAGCGGTTCCCGGGGCGCCCGTGGCGTCCCGCGACCCGGCCGATGGCGCGTTCGCTGGCAGTCCCGCGACCGTCGCGGGCGCTGCGTCTGACGCTGAGCCCCGCACAGTCGCTCCTGGTCGGCTTCGCCAGCGTCATCGTGCTGGGCGGCGTGCTGTTGAGCCTGCCCATCGCGTCCGAGGACGGGCGCCCCACGCCCTTCTTCACGGCGCTGTTCACCGCCAACTCCGCCGTGTGCGTGACCGGCCTCGTGGTCGTGGACACCGCCGACCACTACTCGACCTTCGGCGAGCTGGTCATCCTGGCGCTGATCCAGATCGGTGGCTTCGGGTACATGACCTCGTGGGCCCTGCTGGCGCTGCTGCTGGGCTGGCGTATCGGGCTGCGGGAGCGGATCATCCTCACCGAGGCCCACGGGCTCTACCAGGTGGGCGGGGTCGTCCGGTTCACGCGCCGCATCGTGGTCCTCGCCCTGGCGGTCGAGGCCGTCGGGGCCGTCCTGTTGACCCTGCGCTTCGCCGCCGAGACGTCCCTGGGGCGGGCGGCCTACCTCGGGCTGTTCCACAGCGTGTCCGCCTTCAACAACGCGGGCTTCGACCTGATGGGCGGCTTCCGGAGCCTCACGGCATATGTCGCCGATCCCGTCGTCTCGCTGGTGGTGGCCGCGCTCGTCGTGGCCGGCGGCCTGGGCTTCGTGGTGCACTTCGACCTGCTGGCGCGGCGGCTGTCCTTCCACTCCAAGGCGGTGCTGCTGACCACGGCGGTGCTGATCGGCGGGGGCACGCTGGCCATCCTCGCGCTGGAGCACGCCAACCCCAGGACGCTGGGGACCCTGCCGTGGCCGGGGCGGGTGCTCGCGGCCGTCTTCCAGGCGGTCACCCCCCGCACGGCCGGGTTCAGCACCGTGGAGGTCGGGGCGCTGACGCAGCCGACGTTGATGCTGCTGGTGGCGCTGATGTTCATCGGGGCGTCGCCCGGCGGCACGGGTGGCGGGATCAAGACCACCACCTTCCTGGTGCCCCTGGCGGTGATCGTCAGCACGATCCGCGGCTCGCCGGACCCCGTGCTCTTCCGGCGGCGCCTGCCGACGTTCGTGATCAACAAGGCCGTCACCCTGGCGCTGCTGGGCGTGGCGTTCGTGTTCACCATGGCCGTGGTGCTGACCCGCGTCGAGGGCGCCGACCTGCTGCCCAGCCTCTTCGAGGTGACGTCGGCGTTCGGCACGGTGGGCCTCAGCACAGGGCTGACCCCCCACCTGTCGCCGCTGGGGCGCGCTATCATCATGGTGACCATGTTCACGGGTCGCGTGGGGCTGCTGACGCTGGCGTTCGGGCTGACGCGCCGGGAACGGCCGGTGCGGATCCGCTACCCCGAGGAACGGCTCTACGTCGGCTAGCACGGGGCGCGGGCCGCGACGTGCCGTGGACGGCGGCAATGACCGGGCAATGAGACTGCGAGCGGGCGCGCCCGGGACACCTGGAGGCACCCAGGGAAGCGCGCGCCGCCGGTAGGGCGTGGGGGAATACCATGGCAGAGTTCGCAGTGATCGGCATGGGGCGCTTTGGCCGGAGCGTGGCGGTGACGCTGCAGCAGCTGGGCCATCGGGTGCTGGCCATGGACAAGGACGAGGAGCGGCTGCGCCGGGTGGCAGAGGAAGTGACGCACGCCGTCCAGCTCGACGCCACCGACGCCGAGGCGCTGCGCGGGGTGGGCATCACCAACTTCGATGCCGTGGTGGTGGCCATCGGGAACTACATCCAGGAGAGCATCCTCACCACCCTGGTGCTCAAGGAGCTGGGGTGCAAGAAGGTGGTCGCCAAGGCGGTGGACGACCTCCAGGCGCGCGTGCTCGAGAAGGTGGGGGCCGACCTCATCGTGCGCCCCGAAAAGGAGATGGGGGTGCGCGTCGCGCACCTCCTGTCGTCGCCCAGCCTGGTCGACTACCTGGAAGTCTCCCCGACGTTCTCCATCGAGGAGATCAGCGTCTCGACCCGCCTCGAGGGCCGCACGCTCCGCGACCTCGACCTGCGCGGCCGGTTCGGGGTCAGCGTGCTGTTGATCCGTCGGGACGGGCAGCTGTTGATCTCGCCGCCCGCGGAGACGGTGCTGCGCGCCGGGGACGTGCTGGTGGTCGTGGGCGAGAACCGCCAGCTCAGCAAGCTCGAGTCCAGCCTGTGACGCCGCCGCGGATCAGCTCGACGCACCACCCGCTGGTCCAGACATGCAAGCGCCTGGCCGCGCACCGCCACCCCGACCGGGACGGCCGCATCCTCCTCGACGGCCCGCGCCTGATCGAGGCGGCGCTCGACGCCGGCGCGCCCCTGGAGGCGGCGCTGTTCGCGCCGGAAGCGGCCCTCTCGGCGACGCACCGGGCGGTAGCGCGCCTGCGGGAGGCCGGCATCCCGGTCTACCAGGCGACCGCCCGCGTGGTGCAGGCCGCCAGCGAGGTCACCACGAGCCAGGGCCTGGTGGCCATCGGCCGCACGCCGCGGCCACGGCCCGAGTTCGAGCTCGTCCGCGAGCCCGAGCTGGTCCTGCTGGTGGCCGACCGCGTGCAGGATCCCGGGAACGTGGGCACCATGGTGCGCACCGCCGTGGCGGCGGGCGCCACGGCCTTCGCCACCACCGAAGGCACGGCCGACCCGTTCGCCCCCAAGGCGCTGCGGGCCACCATGGGCGCCGCCTTCGCCCTGCCCATGGTCCAGATCGGCCGCGCGCGCCTGCAGGAGTTCCTGCGCGCTGCGCGCCCCGCGATCTACATCGCCGACCCGCGCGGCACGCTCGTCTACACCGAGGTGCCCTGGCAGCCCCCGCTGGTGATCGTCGTGGGGAACGAGACGTCCGGTCCGCATCCGAGCTGGCCGGACATGGGCCAGCTGGTGCGCATTCCCCTCTATGGCCCGGTGGAGTCGCTGAACGTCGCGGTGGCCGCCGGGCTGCTGCTCTACGAGGTCGCACGGCGCGTGCGCGGGCACGGAGGTGGGTAGTGCTGCGGGACCGGTTTGCTTGCGTCGTCCGACGACGCTGTGCTATACTCGCGCCGTCGCGCGGCGGTCCTACGCTGGAGCGAACGCGGCGGCGGGCTGCTGGCGCGACAACGGGCGCACGCGGGGGCACAGACGATGCCGCGCTGGTCGGCCGAGTTCTGCTGGCAGCTCTTCGTGGCCACCGGATCGGTGTGGGCGTATCTGGGCTACCGCTACGCGGCGCGTGTGGCGCTGGACCGCTGGCTCTCGCTCAACTGAAGACCGTCGGCGATGACGGAGCGAGTACCGGCAGCCTGCCTCGTCCCGGATGGGTCTGGGAGCAGGGAGGGAGGGCCATCGACTGCGAGCCCTCTCGAGCGCAGATGTCGGGAAGTTCCCTCCGGAGCCGCCGGGCTGAACGCCTCGGGGTGCCAGTAGGCCTGGCCGGATTCCCGCCGTAACCGGGACCAGAGGACCGGGCCTGCCGGTCTGGTCGAAGAAGGGTGGTATCGCGGAAGCGGCGCTTTCGCCCCTGCGGGCGAGGGCGCCGTCGCTGTTTGGGGAGGCCACGGGCATGCGGATCGACGAGCAGCTCGACGAGCTCGACCGGCTGGTAGCGGACGCGCTGGCACGCCTGGACGCCGCGCAGACGCCCGACGCGCTGGAGGCCCTGCGCCGCGAGGTGCTGGGGCGGCGCGGCCGGCTGGCCGCGCTGATGAAGCTGCTGCCCGCACTGCCTCCGGAGCAGCGGGCCACCGCCGGGGCGCGTCTCAACGCGGCCCGCGCCCGGCTGGACGCGGCCCTGGCCGCCCGGCGCGCGGCGCTCGCCGGGCAGGCGACCGCTGCCCAGCTGGCCGCCGAAGCCCTGGACGTGACCCTGCCAGGTCGTCGGGGACCGCTGGGCCGGCGGCACGTGCTCCGTCGCACGCTGGAGGAGATCGAACGGATCTTCATCGGGCTCGGCTTCGAGGTCGTCGAGGGGCCGGAGGTCGAGACCGAGGAGTTCAACTTCGAGCGCCTGAACATGCCCGCCGACCATCCCGCACGCGATACCCAGGACACCTTCTACCTCGGTGGCGACCGGCTGCTGCGCACCCAGACCACGGCGGTGGACGTCCGCGTGATGCTGGAGCGCCGCCCGCCCATGCGCATCCTGACCTTCGGGCGGTGCTACCGGCGCGACGCCATGGACGCGACCCACATGCCGGTCTTCCATCAGGTGGACGGCTTCATGGTCGGCGAGGGCATCACGTTCGCGGACCTGAAGGGCGTGCTGGCCGCCTTCGCCCGGGAGATGTTCGGCCCGCAGGCGCGCACCCGCTTCCAGCCCAGCTACTTTCCGTTCACGGAACCCAGCGCCGAGCTGGCCGTCACCTTCGAAGGCCGCTGGCTCGAGCTGGGCGGGTGCGGGATGTTCCACCCGCGCGTGCTGGAGCTGGCGGGCATCGACCCGGAGCGCTACACCGCGTTCGCTTTCGGGCTGGGCATCGACCGGCCGGCGATGGTGCGCTATGGCATTCCCGACATCCGCCTGTTCTGGGAGAACGACCTGCGGATGCTGGAGCAGTTCTGATGCGGGTCCCGCTGGACTGGCTGCGCGACTACGTCGACCTGCCCGAGGGCGCCGAGGTCCTGGTCGAGCGGCTCCCGATGCTCGGGCTGGGCGTGGACCGTGTGGACGTCGACGATCGTGGCAGCGTCGTGCTCGACCTGGAGATCGCCTCGAACCGGCCAGACCTGCTGAGCCTGCTCGGCATCGCCCGCGAGCTGGCGGCCTGGGCCCGCCGCCCGGTGCGGCTGCCCGACGACGCGGTGCAGGAGCACGACCCGCCGGCAGCGGACCGGGCCGCGGTCGAGATCGTCGAGCCCGAGTTGTGCGCCCGGTACATCGCCCACGTGATCGCGGACGTGCACGTCGGCCCCTCGCCCCAGTGGCTCGCGGCGCGCCTGGAGGCGGCGGGCGTGCGGCCCGTCAACAACGTCGTCGACGTCACCAACTACGTGATGCTGGAATGGGGCCAGCCCCTGCACGCCTTCGACCTGGCCCGGCTGCTCGGCAGCCGCATCGTCGTGCGGCGCGCCCGCGACGGTGAGGTGCTCACCACGCTCGACGGCATCGAGCGCCGGCTCGACCCCCAGATGCTGGTCATCGCCGACGCGCATCGGCCGGTGGCCCTGGCGGGCATCATGGGCGGCGCGCAGACCGAGATCACGGCCGCGACCTCGACCGTGCTCCTGGAGGCCGCCGCGTTCGCGCCCGCCAGCGTGCGGCGGACCAGCCGGCGCCTGGGCCTGCGGACCGAAGCGTCGGCGCGCTTCGAGCGGGGGATCGACCCGGAGCTGACGCCCCGCGCGGCGCGCCGGGCTGCCGGCCTGATCGCCGCGCTGAGCGGTGGGCGGGTGCTGCGGGGTGCGGTCGACGCCTACCCCGCGCCGGTCGCCCGGCCGGCGATCCGGCTACGCCTGGCGCGCGTCCGCCGGGTGCTCGGGGCAGAGGTGCCGGCCGAGGAGGTCGTGGAGATCCTCACGCGCCTGGGCCTGGCGGTCACGCCCGGCCCGGCAGAGAGCGGTCCGACGATCCTCGCCGTCCCGCCCGTCGGCCGGCGCGACCTGGAGCGCGAGGAGGACCTGATCGAAGAAGTCGCGCGGCACTGGGGCTACGAGCGCATTCCCGAGACGATGCCCGTGGAAGCGCTGGCGCAGGGGCGGCGCAGTGCCCGCCTGGAGGCGGAGGTCACGGCGCGCGACATCTTGATCCGGGCCGGGCTCACCGAGGCGATGACCGTGTCGCTGGTGCATCCGCGGCTGGTGGAGCGCCTGGGCGTGGCGCCCGACGACCCATGGTGCCAGCTGGTGCCCATCGAGAACCCGCTGGTCGCCGACCATACCCATCTGCGCTCCTGCCTGCTGCCCGGCTTGCTGGAGGCTGCCCGGATCAACGCCAGCCGCCGGCAGCCGGCGATCCACCTGTTCGAGATCGGCAGGGTGTTCCGGCGAGCCGGGGACGCCATCGCGGAACGCCGCGCCCTGGCGCTGCTCCTGCGGGGACGCTGGTTGGTGCGCGACTGGCAGGTCCCGGAGGCCGAGCGCGCGGTCACCTTCTACCACCTGACCGGCGTCCTCGAGACGCTGGTGCGGGAGCTGCACGCCGGGCGTTTGGAAGTGCACGCGGGTGGGCCGGCCTGGCTGCACCCCTACCGGGCCGCCCGCCTGCTGCTCGACGGCACCGCGCTGGGCGTCGCCGGCGAGCTGCACCCCGACGTCGCCGCGCGGTTCGACCTCCCCGGCCGCACCTACGTGGCCGAGCTCGACCTCGAGGCGCTGCTCGATCGCGCCATGCTGCACCCACGGTTCGTGGCCCCACCGCGCCACCCCGCGGTGCGCCGCGACGTGGCCGTGGTCGCGCCGGTGACGCTGCCCCATGCCGTCGTGGAAGCGGCGCTGCGGGAGGTCGTGGGAGAATGGCTGGAGGCTGTCGAACTCTTCGACGTGTACACGGGGCCCCCGCTGGCGCCGGGGACGCGGAACCTGGCCTACGCGCTGACGTTGCGCGCGCCCGATCGCACGTTGACCGGCGAGGAGGTGGAGGAGGTCATGCGACGTCTGACGGTCACCCTCCCCGCCCGCCTGCCCGTGACGATCCGCGGGTGAGCGCACGAGGAGGCGAGCCCGCATGACGTACCTCGATTGGATCGTCGTCGCGCTCGCGCTGTGGTTCGTGCTGCAGGGGCTGCTCAAGGGCGCCGCCACCGCGGCGTTCGGCGCGGTCGCCGTGCTGGTCGCCTACGTGGGAGCCTGCGTGCTGGTGCCGGCGGTGGTCGATCCGCTGGCGAGCGCCCTGATGGGGCTGGTGCGCGACCTCCCGCGGGACTGGGCGCGCACGACGGCGTTCGCGTTCGTCGTCGCGGTGATCTACGGGCTGCTGCTGGTGCTCTTCAGCGTCGTGGGGGGTGCGGCGCGGCCCGAGGTGACCGGCCAGGTCCTGGGCGCGCTGGTGGGCCTGGTGAAGGCGGCGGCGTGGGGTATGGCGCTGGCGGGGCTCTTCCTCGCCTCGCCGCTCGGGGAGGGGGGCATGCGGGACGTCGAGCGGTCGCTGCTGGTCCGCCCGCTGGCGCAGGCGCAGCGCGTGACCATCGAGGCCCTGCGCGCGCGCAGCCCGGTGCCGCTGGTCCCGGTGGGGGCGGGTCATCGGCTGTAGGGGCACGCGCGGGGCGGCGCCGCGCCCCGCGCCCGGGTGGGGTGGCGCATGCAGAACCGCGCAGTCGCCCAGCGGTTGCAGCAGATCGCGGACCTGCTGGAGATCAAGGGCGAGCAGATCTTCCGCATCAACGCCTATCGCCGGGCGGCCCGCGCCATCGAGAGCCTCACCGAGGACATCGCGGAGGTGGCGGCCCGCGGCGAGCTGACGAAGATCCCCGGCGTCGGCCAGAGCATCGCCGAGAAGGTCGAGGAGTTCTTGCGGACCGGCACGATCCAGGCCTACGAGGACCTGGCCCGGACGCTGCCGCCCGGCCTGACCACGCTCATGACCGTGCCCGAGGTGGGCCCCAAGACCGCTCTGCTGCTCTACCAGAAGCTCGGCATCACCACGGTCGATGAGCTCGAGGCGGCGGCCCGGGCCGGGAAGCTCCGCACGCTTCCCCGCATGGGACCCAAGACCGAGGAGAACATCCTGAAGGGGATCGCCGTGCTGCGCCGGTCGGCGGCCCGCCGGCCGCTGGGGATCGTGCTGCCGCTGGCCGAGGACCTCGTGGCCTACCTGCGGCGGACGCCGGGGCTGCAGGAGATCGCCGTGGCCGGCAGCCTGCGCCGGCGCAAGGAGACCGTCGGGGACATCGACATCCTGGTGACCAGCCGGAAGCCCGAGGCGGTCATGGACGCGTTCGTGCGCGCGCCCCAGGTGGCCCAGGTGCTCGCCCACGGCCCCACCCGGTCCAGCGTCATCCTCGACGCAGGCATCCAGGCCGACCTGCGCGTGGTGGAGCCGGCCGCCTACGGCGCCGCGCTGCAGTACTTCACGGGCAGCAAGGAGCACAACGTGAAGCTCCGCGAGCGTGCCGTGCGGGCGGGGCTCAAGGTGAACGAGTACGGCGTCTGGCGCGGCGCGCACCGCGTGGCGGGGCGCACCGAGGAGGAGGTCTACCGCGCGGTGGGGCTGCCCTGGATCCCCCCGGAGCTGCGCGAGGACCAGGGCGAGCTCGAGGCCGCCGAGGCCGGCCGCCTGCCCGCGCTCATCGAGCTGGAGGCGATTCGCGGCGACCTGCACGTCCACACGAAGTGGTCCGACGGTGCCGAGAGCGCCGAGACCATGGCCCAGGCGGCGAAGACGCTGGGGTACGAGTACGTCTGCATCACCGACCACTCGCAGTCGCTGAAGTTCGTCGGCGGCGTCCCGCCCGACGAGCTCCGGCGCCATGCCGCCGAGGTCCGGCGGCTCTCGGACCGGCTGGGCATCGCGGTGCTGATCGGCACCGAGTGCGACATCTTGGCCGATGGCCGGCTGGATTACGACGACGACGTGCTGGCCGAGCTCGACGTGGTGGTGGCCTCGGTGCACTCCCGGCTCACCATGCCCCGCGAGCAGATGACCCGCCGCATCGTGCGCGCCCTGGAGACCGGACGCGTCCACGTGCTGGGGCATCCGACCGGGCGCCTGCTGGGGCAGCGGGAACCGTACGACGTCGATCTGGAGGCGGTTGTGGCGGCTGCGGTGCGCACCGGCACCGCCCTGGAGATCAACGCCGCCCCGGAGCGGCTCGACCTCAACGACACCCACGTGCGGATGGCCCGCGAGCGCGGGGCCCGCTTCGTGATCAGCACCGACGCTCACCAGGTGGGTCACCTGCGGCACATGGTGTTCGGCGTGAGCATGGCCCGGCGCGGCTGGCTCGAGGCCCGGGACGTGCTGAACACGCTGCCCCTGACGACGCTCAAGGACGTCCTGCGCCGCCCGGCGGCCTCCCGCCGCCGCCGGGCGTGAGCCGACGCCGGACCCGGCCGGCGCCCTACCGTCCGCTGCCGCGCCGGTTCTTCGCGCGGGACGCGGTGGTCGTGGCGCGGGCGCTGCTGGGGTGTCTGCTGGTGCACGAGACGCCCCAGGGCCGCCTGGTCGGGCGCATCGTCGAGACCGAGGCCTACCGCGGGCCGGACGATCCGGCCAGCCATGCCTATCGCCAGACCGCCCGCAGCACCATCATGTACGGCCCGCCCGGGGTGGCCTACGTGTACTTCACCTACGGCATGCACTGGTGTCTGAACGTGGTCACGGGAGGGCCGGGCGTCCCCGGCGCGGTGCTGCTGCGCGCCGTCGAGCCGATCGAAGGGGAGGCGCGGATGCGACGCCTGCGCGGCGTCGGTCCGGCGGTGCCGGCGGCGCGCCTGGCCGCAGGCCCGGCCAGGCTCACCCGGGCCTTTGGCGTCGACCGCCGTCACAACGGCGCCGACCTCACCGCGCCGCCGCTCTACCTGGCCGCCGGCGGACGCCGTCGCGGCGCGGTGCTGGCAGGGCCGCGGGTCGGGGTGGCAGCGGCGCATGACCGCCCGTGGCGCTTTGGGCTTGCGGGATCGCCGGCGCTCTCGCGACCGTTTCCCCGCCTATAATGAAGGCATGCCCATGCGCGTGTCTGGCGCGAGCGTCCAGTGGGCGGCCGACGGTCCTGGGCCGGGGCGGTGAGCCGTGTCTGTGCTGTTCTGTTTCCTCGACGGCGTCGGCCTGGGGCCCAACGACCCTGCCACGAACCCGCTGGCGCGGGCCGGGACGCCCGTGCTGCAGCAGGTGCTCGGCGGCCCCCTGGTCGCGCCCGGGGGCGTCGAGCGTGACGGTGCGCTGCTCCTGGCCGCCGACGCGCAGCTGGGCGTGCCGGGCCTGCCGCAGAGCGCCACGGGACAGACCGCCCTGCTGTGCGGCCTCAACGCGCCGGCCATCGAGGGCCGGCACGTCACCGCCTACCCCACCGCGGGCCTGCGGGCCCTGCTCCGTACGCACAGCCTGTTCGCCCGGCTGGTGCGGCGCGGACGGCGCGTGGCCTTGGCCAACGCCTACAGCCCCGAGTACTTCGCGGCGATCGCCACGCGGCGTCTGCGCATGGCCGCCGTGACGTTCGCCGCCCAGGCAGCCGGCGTGCCCCTCCGGTCGGTGGACGACCTTCGGGAGGGCCGGGCGGTCTTCCACGATCTCACCAACGCGCGGCTGCGGGCGTGGGGCCACGCCGTGCCCGTCACCACGCCGCGCGCAAGCGGTCGGTGCCTGGCGCGCCTGGCCGCCGGCTACGACCTCGTCTTCTTCGAGTTCTTCCTGACGGACCTGACCGCGCACGGCCGCGGGGGGCTCTCGGCGGACGAGGTCGTGGGCATGGTGGACGACCTGCTGGCCGGCGTGCTGGAGGCACGCCACGCCGCCACCACCGTGGTCGTCACCAGCGATCACGGTAACCTGGAAGACGCGCGCTCGCCGCAGCACACGACGAACCCGGTGCCCGTGCTGGTCGTGGGGCCGGGGCGGGCGGCGTTTCGCGGTGTGCGCGCCATCACCGACGTGGCCCCGGCGGTGCTGACCCTGCTCGCCGCCGGCGACGCGGTTCCCGCATGAGCACGCCGGCCGACGCGCGGACGCTGCGCGTCCTGGAGTTCCCCTGGGTCCAGGAGACCCTGGCGGGCCTCACCGTGACCTCCATGGGGCGCGAGCGCGCGCTGGCGCTGGCGCCTGTCGATGACCTCGAGGAGGTACGCGCCCTCCTGGCGCAGACCGCCGAAGCCGTCGCGCTGGCCACCGAGGCCGAGATCCCGGTGCGGGGCGCCCGCGACGTGCGCGCCGCCGCACAGCGCGCGGCGGTGGGGGCCGTGCTCGAGCCCGAGGAGCTGCTGGACGTGGCGCAGACCCTGGAGGTCACCCGCGCCGTGCACCAGTTCCTGCAGCGCCACCACGCGCGCGCGCCGCGCCTGGCGGCCGAGGGCGCGCGGTTGCAACTGCTGTCCGACCTGGTGGCCGAGCTGCGGCGTGCCCTCGACGAGCGCGGGCAGGTTCGCGACGAGGCCTCGCCGCAGTTGCAACGTGTGCGTGCCGAGCAGCGGGAGGTGGAGCGCCGGTTGCGCACGACGCTGGACGCGCTGGTGCGCGACCCCGCCGTCAGCCGGTTGCTGCAGGAGCCGTTGATCACCACCCGCGGCGATCGTTTCGTGGTGCCGGTCAAGGCCGAGCACCGTCAGCAGTTCCCGGGCCTGGTCCACGACGTCAGCAGCAGCGGCGCCACGGTGTTCATGGAGCCCCTGGCGGTCGTACCGCTGGGCAACCGGCGCCGGGAACTGGCGGCGGCGGCGGCGGCCGAGGTCGCCCGCATTCTGGCCCGGCTCTCGGCACAGGTGGGCGCGCACGCCCGGGCGCTTGCCGTCAACGTCGAGGTGCTGGCCGCGTTCGACGTGCTCAACGCCAAGGCCGCGCTGGCCGCCCGCCTGCGGGCGGTGCTGCCCGCGGTCGCCGACGACGGGGTCGTGCAGCTGCGCGCGGCCCGCCACCCGATCCTGGCATGGACCCGCGGCGAGGCCGGCGTGGTGCCCGTGGACGTCGAGCTCGGGGCGCGCTTCCGCACCCTGGTGATCACCGGGCCCAACACCGGCGGCAAGACGGTCACCCTGAAGACCATCGGGCTGCTGGTGCTCATGGCCCAGGCCGGGCTCGCCATCCCCGCCGCCGAGGGCAGCCGGGTGGCCGTCTTCCGGCAGGTCCATGCCGACATCGGCGACGAGCAGTCCATCGCGCAGAACCTCTCGACGTTCTCGGCGCACATGGGTGCCATCGTCGAGATCCTGCGCCGGGTGGCCCCGCCGGCGCTGGTGCTGCTGGACGAGGTGGGGGCCGGCACCGATCCCACCGAGGGGGTGGCCCTGGCGCGTGCGATCATCGAGACCCTGCACCGCCGGGGCGTCTGCACGGTGGTGACGACCCACTACAACGAGCTGAAGATGCTGGCCTCGCTGCACGAGGGGATCGAGAACGCCTCGGTGGAGTTCGACGTCGAGACGCTGCAGCCCACGTTCCGGCTGCGCCTGGGCTTGCCCGGCCGCAGCAACGCCCTCATCGTCGCCCAGCGCCTCGGCCTCGATCCCGACGTGGTCGCGCAGGCCCGGGCGTACCTGGCGCCCGAGCAGGTGGCCATCGAGCGCGTGCTGGAGGACCTCACGCGCGACCGTGCGGCGGCTGAACGTGACCGCGCGGCGGCCGCTGAGGCGCGCCGGCGGGCCGAAGAGGCGGCGGCGCGGGTCCAGGAGGAGGCCGATCGCCTGCAGGCCGCGCGCCGGCAACGGCTGGCCGAGGCGCGGCAGGCCGTGGAGGCCCTGGTCGCGGCGGCACGACGGGAGGTCGAGGACATCCTGGCCCAGGCGCGAGCGGCGCGCACCGAGGCGGCGGCCCGGGCCGCGCGGGACCGTCTGCGCGCGGTGCTGGCCGCGCTGCCGGTCGACGCCGCGGCCGCAGGATCGGGCACGCCGCCCGAGGCCCTCGAGGTCGGGCAACCCGTCCTGGTGACGCCGCTTGGCGCGGTGGGCATCGTGCGTGCTGGCCCCGACGCCCACGACGAGGTCGAGGTCGAGGTGGGGGCCCTGCGCACCCGGGTGCCTCGCGCCGTGCTGCGGCGGCCGCAGGAGCCCGCCGCCGACCTGCGCCCGGCGGCGCAGGTGATCGCGCCACCGCCGCCCGCCGTGCCGCTGTCGCTGGACGTGCGGGGCCTCGTCGTCGACGATGCGCTCGCGCAGGTCGACCGGTACCTCGACGAGGCCGTGCGGGCCAACCTGCCGGCCGTCACGATCGTCCACGGCAAGGGCACCGGGCGGTTGCGGGCCGCGCTGCACCAGTTCCTGCGCGGGCACCCCCACGTGCGGCGCTTTCGCCTGGGTGGCCGCG
This sequence comes from Armatimonadota bacterium, assembly GCA_031459855.1. Taxonomy (NCBI): domain Bacteria; kingdom Bacillati; phylum Candidatus Sysuimicrobiota; class Candidatus Sysuimicrobiia; order Candidatus Sysuimicrobiales; family Candidatus Humicultoraceae; genus Candidatus Fervidifonticultor; species Candidatus Fervidifonticultor primus. The sequence continues at coordinate 2,977,580 of JAVKHP010000001.1, read as the reverse complement.
GGGAGGGGGACGAGGGCGCGACGGTGGTGACGCTGGTGTCGGCGACAACGCCGGAGTAGGCTACCGCTGGAGACCGCTGCCGGGACCGGTGCGGGCGCCGGGTGGCGCCGGCGGTGCGCCTGGCGGTTGTGGAGGGTGTGATGGGAGGACTGTCGCCGGAAGAGCAGCTGGCGCGGTTGCGCCGCGGGGTCGTCGAGATCATCAGCGAGGAGGATCTGCTGGCCAAGCTACGCGAAGGCCGGCCGCTGCGGGTGAAGCTGGGGCTCGACCCCTCGGCGCCCGACCTGCACATCGGCCACGCCATCGTCCTGCGCAAGCTGCGCCAGTTCCAGGACCTGGGTCACGAGGCGATCCTGGTGATCGGGGACTTCACGGCCCTGATCGGCGATCCCACGGGCAAGAAGCAGACGCGGCCGATGCTGCGGCCCGAGGAGATCGAGGCCAGCGCCGCCACCTACCGCGAGCAGTACAGCCGGATCCTCGACCCGCACCGCACGCGCGTCGTCTTCAACAGCCAGTGGCTGGCGCCTCTGACCTTCGCGGACGTCATTCGCCTCGGCGCCAAGGTCACGGTGGCGCGGATCCTCGAGCGCGACGACTTCGCCGCCCGCCTGCGCGGCGGCGTGCCCGTCTACCTGCACGAGCTGCTCTACCCGCTGTGCCAGGCTTACGACTCGGTGGCCATCGAGGCCGACGTCGAGCTGGGCGGCACCGACCAGAAGTTCAACAACCTCATGGGACGCGAGCTGCAGCGCGAGGTGGGGCAGCCCCCCCAGGTGGTGGTGCTGACCCCGCTGCTGCCCGGGACCGACGGCGTCGAGAAGATGAGCAAGTCGCTGGGCAACTACATCGGGATCACCGAGCCGCCCGCGCAGATGTACGGCAAGGTGATGTCGATCCCCGACGCCCTGATGCCCACGTACTTCGAGTTCTGCACCGAGATCCCCCTGGACGAGGTGCGGGGGATCGTCGAGGGGCTTGCGGCGGGCACGGTGCATCCCCGGGACGCCAAGCGGCGGCTCGCCCGGGCCATCGTCGAGCTCTGGCACGGGCCCCAGGCGGCAGCCGCAGCCGAGGCGGCGTTCGACCGGGTGCACGTGCAGAAGGCAGTGCCTGAGGAGATGCCGGAGATCCGTCTCCGGCTCCGGGCGGAGGTGGCAGAGCGGCATGTCGAGGCCACCCGCATCGTACCGGCTTCTGTTGAGACGCCGGAGGTCTCCGACCGCGAGGCCCGGGCTGGCCGTGACGATCTCGTCGGAGGGGAAGGTGGTGAGGTCGGGCTGGCGCCCGAGGACGCGCCGGGCGGACGGATCCGGCTCGCCCGGCTGCTGGTGCTGACTGGCCTCGCCGAGAGCCACAACGAGGCGCGGCGGCTGATCAGCCAGGGCGGGGTCGCGGTCGACGGCATCCGCGTCCACGACGTCCACGCCACCGTCGAGATCCGAGACGGAATCGTGGTGCAGGTGGGCCCTCGCCGCTTTGCGCGCCTGCGCCTGGTTTGAGCGACCGTCATCGTTGGCCAGGTGGCCGGGCAGGACGCCACGGGATCGACGACGAAGCCCGCCGCAGATGCCTGTACCGAGTATCGCCGACGCGGAGGATCCCCGAGGCCATGCATGACCGCATCACGGCCGCCATCGACGCGGCCGCTGACGAACTCGTTGCGCTCTCGCGCCGCATCCATGCCCACCCGGAGACCGCCTTCAACGAGCACCAGGCCGCCGCGTGGCTGACCGAGACGCTGGCGCGCTACGGCTTTGCCGTCGAGCGCGGCATCGCGGGACTCGAGACCGCGTTTCGCGCCGAGGTACGCGGGACGCGCTCCGGCCCCACCGTGGCGATCCTGGCCGAGTACGATGCGCTGCCCGAGCTCGGACACGCCTGCGGTCACAACTTGATCGCCTGCGCCGCCGTGGGGGCCGGCATCGGCCTGGCGGCGGTGCGCGACGCGCTGCCCGGCGCGGTGCTGGTGCTGGGCACGCCCGCCGAGGAAGGGGGCGGCGGGAAGGTGATCATGCTCGAGCGCGGCGTGTTCGCCGGCGTGGACGCGGCCATGATGTTCCACCCCGCAGGGTACACGCTCGCCGAGCGGCCGTCGCTGGCGTCGTACCGGCTGACGATCGCGTTTACGGGCAAGGCCGCGCACGCGGCGGCCGCGCCCTACGAGGGCGTCAACGCCCTGGACGCGCTGATCCAGACCTTCACCGCCATCGGCCTGTTGCGCCAGCAGCTGCGCGACGACGCCCGGGTCCATGGCATCATCACGTACGGTGGGGCCGCGCCCAACATCATTCCCGATCGTGCCGAGGCCATCTTCACCTGTCGGGCCGCCGACGCGGCGTACGCCCGCGAGGTGCTCGAGAAGGTGATCGCCTGCGCCCGGGGCGCGGCGCTGGCCACCGGCGCCACGCTCGAGCATACGGTGCGCAAGGGCTACGACGCCATCCGGCCCAACCGCGCGCTCGCCCAGACGTTCGTGCGCCACCTGGAGCGGCTGGGCATCGCCCAGGACGAGCCGCCGGAGCGCCCGCGCCTGGGCTCCACCGACATGGGTGACGTCAGCCAGGTGATCCCGGCGATCCACCCCTACGTGTCCATCGGGCCCAAGGACCTGCCGGGGCACTCCGTGGCGTTCCGCGAGGCCGCCGTCTCGCCGAAAGGGTTCGCGGCGATGCTGGCCGCTGCCAAGGCGATGGCCCTGACGGCGTACGACGTCCTGGGCGATCCGGCACTGCTCGACCAGGCTCGTCGCGACTTCGCGGCGGCAGCGCCCGCGGCGGCGGCGTCCTGATTCCATCGGAACTGCGGCGCGGTCGGGCGCAGCACCCCGACCCACCGCGAAAACCGTTCGTGACCGTTTCCGCGTCCCGGTCCCTCCTCACGCTGGGACTGGTCACGCTCCAGCAGGTCGGCCTCACCATGGTACGCTTCGGCCTGCCCGCGCTGGCGCCGTTCGTCCGCGCCGACCTCGGTCTCACGCTGGTGCAGGTCGGGGTGCTGCTGGCCATGATCGACGTCGGCAGCCTCCTCATGTACGTGCCGCTCGGGGTGGCGGCCGACTGGTGGGGCGAGCGCAGGATCCTGATCGGCGGTGGCCTCACCGTCGGCGTGGCCGCCCTGCTGGCGGCCACGGCCCCATCCTACGGGATTGTCCTGGGCGCGCTGGCGCTGGCCGGGGTCGGGTTTCCCAGCGGCCACATCGGCGGCAGCAAGGTCGTCACGCGCTACTTCCCGCCCACCGCGCGCGGCGTCGCTGTCGGGGTGCGGCAGTCCGGGCTGTCGTTGGGTGGCGCGGCCGCAGCGCTGCTGGTACCAGCGCTGAGTGCCGCCGGCGGCTGGCGGCTGGCGCTCGGCGTCCTCGGAGCGATCTGCGCGGTATGCGGGCTGTGTTGCGCGGCGCTGCCGCGCGACCCGGCCCCGCGCGCGGCGGTGGGGTCCAGCCTGGACGCCCTGCGGACGCTCATCGCCGATCGCACCTTCCGGTACCTCACGCTGGCGTCCACGGCGCTGGTCGTGGGACAGTTCACGCTGCAAGGATACCTGCCGCTGTACCTGGTGGATGAGCACGGCTGGGCACCGTCGGCTGCCGGCAGGCTGCTGGCCCTGGTGCACCTCGGCGGCGTCGGCGCACGCCTGCTCTGGGGCTTGGTCTCCGACCGTGTGACTGGCGGTCGTCGCAGACCGGTGCTGCTCTTCGTTGCTGCCGGCGGGATCGGGGTGGTGCTGGCGCTGGTGCGTCTGCCGCAGCCGGTAGGCGCAGACCTGGCGGCAGCGGCCGCCCTGCTGGGCGGCACGTTCCTCGCGGGCTGGAACGGGCTGGCCGTGACCATGGTGCTGGAGCGGGCCGGCGCGGTGCGCGCCGCCACCGGCCTGGGCCTTTCGCTGACCGTGATCTACCTCGGCACGCTGGTGAGTTCGCCGCTGTTCGGGTGGATCGTAGATACCGCGGGCGCGTATGCGCCGGCGTGGCTGCTCGTGGCGCTCTGCCAGGCTGCGGCGTGCGGGTTGCTCCTGGCAGTGCGCGAGGAACCCGTGCCCGCGCCCGCGGGGCTAAGAACGGGCGCGGCAAAGTGAACGAGCATGACGCCCGACACAACGGCCGTTGCCCGGGTTGGGCGGTTCCCGGTATACTGAGGGTGCATCGGGCCCTTAGCTCAGGTGGTGAGAGCGCACCCCTGATAAGGGTGAGGTCGGTGGTTCGAGTCCACCAGGGCCCACCAGCAGCGCATTCCGACACCTGCCGGGCCGCACAGCCGCTTGGTTCCAGACGATATAATGAAGGGGTTATGGCGCTAGACCGGCGGGTCGGCCGCCTCGAAGAGCTGCTCGAACGGCTGACGGGCGCAGTGCTCCGCCTAGCCGAGGCCCAGGTGCGCACCGAGGAGCGCCTGACGCGACTGGAGGAGACGGTGGTGCGGCTGGCCGAGGCGCAGGTGCGCACCGAGGAGCGCCTGACGCGACTGGAAGAGATGGTGGTGCGGCTGGCCGAGGCGCAGGTGCGCACCGAGGAGCGCCTGACGCGACTGGAAGAGATGGTGGTGCGGCTGGCCGAGGCGCAGGTGCACACCGAAGAGCGGCTGGTCCGGCTGGAGGAGACTGTGGCGCGGCTGGCCGAAGCCCAGGTGCGCACCGACCAGCAGGTGGCCGCGCTGCGAGGAGCCGATCTCGAGCGGCGCTACCGCGAGCATGCGGCCGCCTACTTCCAGCGGCTGGTGCGGGAGCCGCGGCTCGTATCCAACGAGGAACTGGCCCGCCTGGTCGATGCCGCCGAACGTCGAGGCGCCGTGTCGGCCGCGGAGCGCGAGCAGGTGCTCTGGGCCGACGTGGTGGTCACCGGGCGCCTGCGCGAGCGCGAGACCGAGACCTACCTGCTGGTCGAGGTGTCCACCACCATCGACGTGGGCGACGTGCAGCGCGCGGCGGAGCGCGCGCAGGTGCTGCACCGGGCCACCGGCCTGCCGGCCATCGCCGTGGTCGCTGGCGAGCGCATCACCGCCGAGGCCGACCGGCGGGCGACAGACCTGGCGGTGTGGCGCGTGCTCGATGGGCGGGCCTACGGGCCAGACGAGCCCATCCCCCGGGTGCAGGGTTAGTCCGACCGCAGCCTCCTTCAGGCCCTTGCGCCGTGCGGCCATTCCCGGGTGCAGGGCCAATCCCTCTCCGCCGCCGCGGTCGTCGCAGGCGCCGCCATCCCCGGCGCAGAGCTCATCTGCCACCACGCGCGGACCTCGCCCCGGGTCAATCCACGCGGCCCGGCGGGTTGTGTCCAGCGACGCGGGCCGGGAGTCACCACGCGCGGGCGTCCCCTGGGTCAATCCACGGGTAGGGGCCTGCCCTCGTAGCGCAGTACCTCGTCCAGCCCGAGCGCCTCCAGGGTTCGCGCCATCTCCTCTGGGGTCTTCCGCGCCAGCGGGATCGCGTCCACCGTCGCCAGCCGCAGTACCAGCCGCGCCACGCGGATCGCCTCGAGCTGCAGGGGCCGGGGCGCCACCTTGTCCAGCGAGTCCATGGCCGTGTGCCCGTATCCGCGAGTCGCGGCAGGGGAGGGGGGTGCCGACTGCGAGCTCCAGGTGGCTGCAGGAATGCCCCGGACGGCAAAGGGGAACATGTCCGAGTACAGGCCGATCTGGTCCCCGACGGCGACGTCGGACTCGTGCATCTCGTCGAACAGCCCGCGGAACCACCGGATGGCCTCGGGCCACCCCTGGAGCTGGAACGTAGCGTGCAGGCCCCGCCCGGCGCCATCGAGGTTCAGCATGAACCGCAACCCCTCGTCCCGGTGGCGCCGCGCGTAGGCGTGGGCCCCGAGCAGCCCCATCTCCTCCTGGGCGAAGGCGACGAACCGCACGGTCCGCCGCAGGCGCGCCCGGTGCGGTGCCAGCGCCCGCGCCACCTCCAGCATGAGCGCCACGCCCGTGGCGTTGTCCATGGCCGCCTGGCTGATGTCGTGCCCGTCGTAGTGGGCGCCGAGGAGGACGATCTCGTCGGGCTGCTGCTGCCCCCGAAACTCGGCCACGACGTTGAAGGACTCCACCGGGTGGTTCTCGTTGGTCGACGTGATGCGGACGCGCACGGGGCCGCGTCGGCTCAGCCGGACCAGTTCCTGGCCGGTCTCGTACGAGACGCCGATCGCCGGGACCTCGCAGGGATGGCCGAAGCGCGCCGAGCCGGTTTCGGGCAGCCCGCCGGGCTCGCCCCGCATCCAGATCAACCCCACCGCCCCCTGGGCCAGCGCCCGCCCGAGCTTCTCGCACCGGTGCATGGGCCGGGGGAAGAAACGCGGTTGGGCGGTGGTCACCATGGCGATGGCGCCCCGCACCTCGTCGCGGCGTACCACGTAGGCCTGCGGGTCGCCATCCCCGAGGTAGACCAGCGTGCTCGCGATCTCGCCGGCCGGGCAGAACGGCAGGGCGATGCACGGCAGCTCACGTTCGACGGGCGCCAGCACCGTGAGCCGGGTCTCCCGCCGTGTCCACCCGTGGCAGGTGAACCGCTCCGTCTCGGCGCGGTCCACACCCAGCCGGGCGAACCGCTCGCGGATGTAGTGCGCCGCCTGCCGTTCCTGCTCGCTCCCGCCAAAGCGCGGGCCGAAGCGCTCAACGAGGTCTTCCACGACGTCCAGCCCCGCGCGCGTCAGGTAGAGGTCCGCGACGATCTGTCGGTCCGCGTCCTCCAGCATGGCATCGTCCATGGCATCGCCTCCTGCGCTTTGGCTTTCGCCGCGGCGCGCGCCATCTCCCTGCGCCCACCACGCCGCGTGCAGCGCCAGGCGTCTCGCAGGGCAAGCGGTGGAAGGGTGGGGGCGCCAGCCCATGGGCGGGGCAGGCCCGTCGGTGCGGAATACCCGATGCCGTCGCGTGGTTGACGCAGGTAGCGCGGAGCCTGCGGGAGGGGACTCATGACGCTCCACGGTCTACACCACGTCACGGCCATTACGGCCGATGCCCGACGCAACCTCGACTTCTACACGCGGGTGCTTGGCCTGCGGCTCCTGAAGAAGTCGGTGAACCAGGACGACCCCACGGCGTACCACCTGTTCTACGGCGACGAGCACGGCCACCCCGGCGCCGACCTGACGTTCTTCGAGTATCCCGGCGTGGCGCGGGGTGTCGCCGGGGCCGGCATGGTGCACCGCATTGTCTGGCGCGTGGCCTCGCGGAAGGCCCTCGACTTCTGGGAGCACCGGGTGACCCGCGAGGGCCTGGCGGCCGAGCGCGACGAGGAGACGCTGCGGTTTGCCGACCCCGAGGGGCTGGAGCACGAGCTGGTGCTCGACGACACCAACGACGCACCGCTGGTGGCCGTGCACCCCGAGGTGCCCGCGGCCGTGGCGCTGCGGGGGTTCGCCGGTGTACGAGCCTACGCGGCCGACCCCGACGGAAGCCAGCGGTTCCTGGAGCGGCTCGGGTTCACGCTACGCCCCCAGGGCGGCTTCGAGGTGCGGGGCGCGCTGCGCGGGGCGTTCTACGTCTATGATCGGATGGCGCGTCCGGGCAGGAGCGGCGCGGGGACCGTGCACCACGTGGCCTGGTGCGCGCTGGACGAGGAGCACGCGGCCTGGGGGCGCCGCGTGCGCGAGGCCGGCGGACAGCCAACGCCGGTCATCGACCGCTACTACTTCCGCTCGATCTACTTCCGCGAGCCCAGCGGTGTGCTGTTCGAGATCGCCACGCGCGGCCCGGGGTTCACGGTCGACGAGTCGCCCGACCGTCTCGGTGTGCGTCTGTCGTTGCCGCCGCGGCTGGAGCCGCTGCGGCCGACGCTGGAGCGTCTGCTCGCCCCCCTGCCCGACCCGCGCGCCACGTGGCCCGGGCAGCCGGCGCCGCTCGGCACCGAGCCCTCCGACCAGCCCTGACGGCCTGCGGCCTGACCCTGCTGGGCATGCCCGCGCCTTTCGAAGGGCGGCCGACTCCGGGCGCCACCGACGCGTTGGACGAGCGCCGTCGCTTTGAGGATCAGCGAGCGCGCCGGACTGGATGTCCCACGGCGGTGAGGAACAGGACGCTCTTGCCTGCCGCGTGCGGCGAGAAAAACGCGGTGACGTCGTCGTCGTAGAACGTCAGCCCGGTAGCGCCCAGCCCCAGCGCGTACGCGGCGAGGTAGATCCTGCCGCCGGTGATCCCTGCCTCGAGCTGGGCCGCCCGGTACCCACGGTTGCCAAAGCGTGCCAGGATCGGCGAGAGGTCGGCCAGGCAGTAGACGTTGACGCTGGCGTCGGCGGCCAGGGGTTGCTCGAGGGCCAGGTAGCCGGCCTGGCGCCGGAACGCGCCGGGCCGGAGCAGTTCGAGGGCGTGCCGTTGGCGGTGCAGCACGTAGGCCCCCGGGGACAGGCCATCGACAGCGTGCGCGATGAGGTACACGTCCACCAGCGTCGGGGTACCGTCGGCAGGCTCGAGGAAGTCGGCCGGGACGCCGCCGGTGGCGCGTTCCAATACGGTGGACAGCTCCGCGAACGTGATCGCCGCCCGCTGGAAACGGCGACTCGAGCCGCGCCGGCGGATGACCCGCGTGATGCTGTCCTGCGGCCATGCGTCCGCGGGCAGCGGGCGAAGCGGCACCAGCGGGCCCGTCGGCGGCGGGGAGGCAGCCGGCGGCGTCCCGCGCCACGCGCGCACCTCCTCTGCTGCGGTCAGCGACGAGGCCGCGTGCATCGCGCGGATCGCCGGATAGTCCACCTCGCGTGCGGAGAGGGGCGCCGTCGGCAGGCCAAGCGGTGGTGGGGGTGGTAGCCCGTCGGCATCCCCGGTGGTGGCGCGCACGCCCGGCGGCGCGCTCTCCCGGCCCAGGGCCACCAGCACGATGGCCACCTCCCGGTGGGTGTCCAGGTCGAGCAGGCGGTTGACGTCGCCGTCGACGAAGCCGCACACCACCCGCGCCGGCAGCCCGGCGCCAGCGGCCACCGCCAGCAGGTTGGCGAGAATCGTCCCGCAGTCCCAGAACGCGTGGCGGTACGCGCGGTCCCGGTACTTCCACGCGTTCCGCCAGAAGGTGGTCGTGCACACGACGATCGCGGGCGCCCTGGCGATGGCGGGCTCCTGCGCCGTGGCCGCCACAAGCGTCGGGCGCCAGTCACCTGCCCGGAGCCGACGCAGGGCGAAGTCATGGACGCTGAAATGGTAGACGCCCGCGGCCAGGCCGGGCAGGTCGCCGCAGACGACGTAGAGCTCGATGTGGTACAACGCGCCGGTGCAGGCGGCAGCGCGGAACGGCATGGTACTGCCGTCGGGTAGCCGCAGCCGCCGGGTGATGCCCGCCGACAGGAACAGCACGCTCGCCAGCGTCGGCAGGTCGGGGACGGACGCCCCGGGCATGCCGGCATCGGGGAGGCGAGAGGCGATCGCTTCGAGAGCGGGCGTGTGCGGCAGCGGGAGGTCGCGCGGCAGCGGTAGGGGCTCGAGCGTGGTGTAGATCTTGTAGGGGATGGGCTGGTTGTCCCAGTCCAGGCCGCGGGGACCCACGCGCACGCTGTGATAGGTGTGCTTCGTGGCGTTGTGGTAGGCCCAGGCGGCCTCCAGGTCGCGGTTACCGGGTTGGCGGGACGGGTGGTCCGGAGAGCCCACTGCGCGGACGGCCGCGACGACCGCGGCGTCGCGACGCCCGTCTACAAGTCGTGTCGGGCGAGCGCCGCCCCGTCCAGTCCCCCGACGCCTCGCGTCGATACGGGCGTGGCACCACCGAGCCTGACCGCGTGCGCCAGGACCTCGGCGGCCTCTGCGGTCTGCCCGGTTTCCTTGAGCAGGAGCCCGAGTTCCGTGGCAGCCGCGGCGGCCTCCGGGACCATCTGCAGGTCGAGCAGCAGCGCGAGGGCCGTACGCAGGATATGTGCCGCCTCGTCCGGCCGTTGCTGCGCCCGCCGCACCCTGCCCAGCGTCACCAGCGTCACGGCCTCTCGACCGCGGTCGCCCACGGCGCGGGCATCGCCCAGAGCGCGTTCCGCTGCCTCGGCGGCCTGCTCGAGCTGGCCGAGGGCCAGGTACACCCGCGCGAGCTCGTCGCGAGTCGCCGCGAGGCCGCGCAGGTCACCCTGGCGCTCGCGAATGCGCAGGGCCTTGGTGAGCACCGCCAGCGCCTCGTCGTAGAGCCCCTGGATGCGCCGCACGAGCCCCAGGTTGTTCAGGACCCGGCCGATCTCGAACAGGTCCTCGGTCGTCTCCAGCACGGCATAGGCTTGGCTGTACAGCTCGACGGCGCGGTCGAGCTCGCCCCGGTTCCACGCCAGCAGCCCGAGGTTGTTCAGCGCGCGGCCGCGCAGCCTGGGCAGGTCCAGCCTGGTGGCAATGGCCAGCGCCTGCCGGTTGGCTGCCTCTGACGCATCGAGATCGCCCATGCGCCAGCGGGCGACGCCAAGCGAGAGGAGCGCCCAGACGCCCTCTTCCGACTCCAGGGTCTTTGCGCGGCGCAACGCGTTAATGGCGGATTCCTGCGTCCTGAGCGCCCGCACGTAGTCGCCTTGCCGCTCCTCTATCGCGCCGCGCACAGCCAGGGCCGCGCCCAGCGATCCCTGCAGGCCACGCTCCTCTGCGAGGGCCACGGCCCGCGCCGCATGTTCGGCCGCCTCCTCGAGCCGTCCGGCCGCCACGGCCACGCGCGCCCGCACCAGGTGCGCTCGCACGCGTAGGTCCGCCGGCAGATCCGGCGCGACTAGCTCCGCAGCGGCAACGAGATGGAGGATATCCGCGCTTCGCGATTCGTAGTCCGAGACCCACGCCAGGTGCAGCAGGTTGTACGCTGTCTCGATGCGCAGGTCGTCGACGTCGAACAGCAGCGCGCCCACGGAGGTTCGCATCCGCCGGGCGAACGCCAGCAACGTTTCGACCGAGGGGTAGGACCGTCCGCTCTCGAGGAGGCTAACGAAGCCCTTGGTCAGGTCTGGGGCGGCCAGCTGCTCCTGGCTCAGACCGGCGCGATGACGCGCAGCCCGCAGGCGCTGACCGAAACGGTACGGCCACCCACCCTTACGGGAAATGGAGGGGGCAGAAGATGGTTTAGCCATGGTGTACTGAATTTACCACACCCCGCCCGAGTGAGGCAACCGGCAAGAGAGCCCCTCATGATACCTTGCCAGGCATCGGTTTGGGTGGGTTGGCCTTGATCCCTCTGCCCCCTGCCAGCGGGTCGACCCTACAGGCCGCCCCCCATGTCCCCGTCGGCCACCTTCATTACCGGAGCCGGGTTCGTGGTGGTGCCGACCGCAGTCGTGCCAAGCACCAACAACGCAGCGGCGATCGCCGCCGCGACGAGACGCAGGGTTCCCTTCATGGTTTGCCCTCCTCGCTGGTATGGGGTTGTAGCTCGGGGCTCCAGGATCGGGTTTCTTCGTATAGTTACGCTATTCCTGCCTGGTGAGGTCAGTATATACTTCACTAGGACCCAGTCTTGGGCCGGAGACGGGCGGGTGAAGAGCCGTGGAGCCAGAGGGCGAACAAGAGTGGAGGCGCCAAGCGTCCTCGCGAGCGGTTTATGCGATCTGTACGAGAGTCGAATGCACGTACGCTGCGCCGCTCGAGGATCTCCGGGCGGCACCCCGGGAGTGCCCGCAGTGTGGGGCGCCGGTCGTGACCGAGTGCCCCCGCTGCGGGATTCTCCTGCGCTCGGCCAGCCTGCACTGCACGAACTGCGGCGCCGCGATCAAGTCAGCGCTCCGTTCGGCCGGCTCCCGGGGCCGGCAATAACAGGCTCGCGGGCGGCGGAACGACCTGCGTCAACGCGACAGGTCGGAGCCAGTAACGCTCGCAGGGACGCGCGCAGGCGGGCTCTCGCCCGGGCGCCCGGGTTGCAAGACCACTGGCTTTTGGCGTCTCCGGGCTAGACTATTGCCGGAAGAGTTCGGGCTGCAATCGCCCGGGCGTGTGGACCGGGCGGTCACCTGACGCGCCCGCCTTCCGTTGGCCGGCCACCCGGGCCAGCGCGCTGGTTACTGATCGACTCCAGACGCCCTGGCCTGCGCTGCGGCATCCTCGCGCAGGACCGCTGCCAGCTGCGCGTAGACCCTGCTCATGAACTCCGCGTACTGCTCCTGCATCGATGCCCAGACCTGGCGGGCGCTCTTCCCCCGCGGCCCCCGGGTCCGCAGGGTCACCCGGGTGCCGTCCCCCAGGGGCGTCAACTCCACGGTCTCCTCCAGCGGGACGTCCATCACCGCAAAGCGGATCGTGAAGTAGTCAAAGGGGCGCCAGTCGAGGATCTCCTCGACGATGACCTGGTGGCCGTGGGCACAGTGATTCGTGGTACCCGGCCCGCGGCGCCCGCGGGGATTCTGCTGGTCGAGGCGGTCGGTGTCGGGCTGGTAGCGGATGCGCTTGCTGGGAGAGGTCAGGTAGTCCCAGGCCACCGGCGGTGCCGCCGGCAGGTCGAACGGCAGCTCGACGTCGGCCCGGCCTGTCCCGATGTAGACCCGCCGGCGCTCCTGCTCCTCGGCCCAGCGCGCGTGGAGGTCGTGGACGAACGTCCGCACGGGGCCGAGGTGCTCGTAGGTCTCCACGTGCTCGCGCATGCCCGCCGCCGCAGGGTCGACCTCCATGGTCCGCACGCACGCCTCGGTGAACAGCGCGTAGCCCTGCAGGCTCAGCACCTCGGCGACGGTGTTCTTCAGCAGGCGGTGGAGCAGGATCACGTCAGCGCCGGCGAGCTCTTCCCGGCCGGCCACCCGGTGCCGCACGAACTCGCCGTCGTGGACAAAGACTTTCAGGTCCAGCAGCGGCATCTGGCGGCAGGCGTTGCACTGACAGGTCGTGGCCTGACGGATGTCGCGGAGACGACGGCGAAAGCGAAAGTAGCAGTGCTCCACGAGGTCCAACATCGTCGGGCCGTCGAGCCGACCCGCGGGAGTGTAGGCGAACGCCGCGTCGCCCTCGAGCTTGGCCAGGCGCAGGGGCGGTCGGAGGGCGTTCACGATCGTGCTCATGAGGTCGGCCAACACGTCCTGGGCGTGAGCGAGTTCGGTGCCGGTGAGGTACTCGGTATACCCGGTGATGTCGGTCAGTACCAGACAGCCGCGCTCGACCCCCGCCAGCATCCTTCATCCCCCCAATGTGGACATGCAAGGGCAGTTACGCCTCGCCATCTGGATTCCTGCAGGGCACAGCGCGCCGTGCCGGTGTCCGCCCGCCGTGCGGCGCCATCGCCGCCCCGGCGCGCGTGGTTTGCCGCCGACCGGCTGCCCTGCGGGCCGGAGGCATCAAGCCGCCGTCGTGGAAACTGCTCCCTGGGGGACGGCTCCCTGCGGGAATGGCTCCCTGCGGGAATGGCTCCCTGCGGGAATGGCTCCCTGCGGAAGCTGTTCCTTTGGGGAACTGCTCCGTGGAGAGGTTATGCTGGCCTCGGGGCCGCGCCCGGGGCCTGTGGAGGGCATCCATGCCGGTCGTCGACGTCCACAACCACTTCTACCCGCCGGCCTACCTCGATGCGCTGATGGTCCGTCCGGGTGCCGTGCGCGTCACGGTGGACGGTGCGGGCAACCCGTGCCTCCACTACCCTGGGGACTACAACGTGGCCGTGCGGGGCCACCGGGACATCGTCTACCGCGAGGAGGTGCTGGCACAGCACGGCGTCGATCGGCAGGTGCTGACGCTGACCACACCGGGCACGCACGTCGAGGATCCACCCCGGGCGGTCGCCCTGGCGGCGCTCGTCAACGACGCGTTCGCCGAGATCACCACCGCGCGCCGGCACCGCTTCAGCGCGCTGGCGACCCTGCCGCTGAACGCACCAGACGCCGCCGCCCGCGAGCTGGAGCGCTGCCTGACGCACCTGGGCTTCCCGGGCGCGATGCTCTTCGCGAACGTCAACGGCGTGCCCCTGGCCGACGCGCGCTTCTGGCCGATCTACGAGGTGGCCGATGCGCATGGCGCCGTCCTGTACATCCACCCCGCGGCGCCGGTCGGCGTCGAGGCCATGACCGCCTACTGGCTCGCGCCCCTGGTGGGATTCCCCTTCGACACCACGCTGGCGGCGGCACACCTGGTCTTCGCCGGCGTGCTCGCGCGCTTCCCGCGCGTCCGGTGGGTGGCCAGCCACCTGGGAGGCGCTATCCCCTACCTGGCCGAGCGCCTCGACCGCGGGTACCGCGCGTTCCGCGAGTGCCGGGCGCACATCTCCCGGCCCCCCAGCGACTACCTGCGCGCACACTTCTACTACGACACGGTCAACTTCGACCCGCGGGCGCTGGCGCTGGCGGTGCAGTTCGCCGGCACCGACCGCCTGCTCGCGGGCAGCGACTACCCGCACCAGATCGGCAGCATCCCGCAGATGCTCGAGAGTCTGCGCGCCCTGCCGGTCGGCGAGGCGGAGCGGGCGGCGATCCTGGGCGGGAACGCGGTCCGTCTGCTCGGCCTGTAGCGGACACGCGGCCGGTCAAGGGGCCGCCTGCGCGCAGGCGGCCGTGGCCGTAACCCGCGCGCGGCGACACTGGCGGCGGCGGGCCACTCGCGCCCAGGCGGCCGTGGGAGAGTCAATCCGGAGCCCGTTCGCCACCTACGGACTCCCCACGCGCAGGCGGCCGTGGGCCCGCAGGCCGCCGGCAACCGCTTCCAGCCGGTAGTGCCAGCCGTCGGCGTCTTCCCAGAGCGCCTCGCGCAACGCCTCGTCGGCCCGCGCCGCCACGTGGAACTGCAACTCGTAGGTGCGCGGGTACTGTTGCAGTACGGCGCCGGCCCCTGCCCGCCAGAGGGCGTCGTCCAGCAGGTCGACGTAGACCGCGTTGTTGGCATGGCCCATCGCGTCCAGGTCGCCCAGCCGGATGCGGCGTGCGGTCCACTGCGCGCCCGCAGGGACCGCGGGCTCGGGCAACGGCGTCGCGGTGATGGTCCGGCCCAGCGCCGGGAACGCCGCAACGAGGGGCGCAGCCACACGCACCGGCGCACTGCCATCGGCGGTGAAGATCCAGTCCATGACCACAGTGGCCACGGGCGCGCCGTCGGCCGCACGGCGGATCGTGTTCCGCCGCCGCGCGAGCACCCGGCGCATCCCCAGCACCTGGGTCGTGGCAATCAGGTCCTCCCCGTAGCCCGCCGGTGCCTCGACCACCAGCTGCACACGCCGCACGAGCCAGAACCGTCGGTGGGTCTCGTACCAGGCCAGCGGAAAGCCCAGGGCCGCCGAGTGGGCGAAGGCCAGCTCCTGGACGTACCGCAGGCAGACTGCCGCCCGCAGCGCGCCGCCGGGCCCGCACTCCTCGTAGCGTACGCGGAACGGCAACGAGTACTGGTTGGGATCGTCGGGCATCGCTCACTCTCACGGTACCTGCGGGCGGGATCGGCCGCAACGAGGCAGGTGGCGAACGGCAGGACGCGCGGGCGCGCACCCCGCCGGGGGCGAGCTCGTCGAGAGGGCCGGACCGGTTGGGTGGCGCACTATTCCGGCATGGCAGAGGAGAGGCGCGGGGTGCTGATGAGTCAGACTGCGCATGGTCTGCACCCGCACGAGACCCTCCAGAGGGCAGAGGGCACGCGCGGGATGCTGACGGGCCAGGGGGTTGCCATCGCCGGCGCCGGTCGCGGCCTGGGGCGTGCCGCTGCCCTGGCGCTGGGGGCGGCGGGCGCGCACGTGGTGGCGGCCAGCCGGACGCGAAGCGAGGTCCAGGAGGTCGCAGCCGCGATCGAGCGCGCCGGGGGCCAGGCCACGGCGGTGGCCGCCGACGCCGCCGACGAGGCGGGGGCGGCGCGGATCGTCGAGACCGCGCTCGCCGTCGCCGGGCGGCTGGACCTGTTGCTGGTGTGTGCGGGCGCGGCGTTGATCAAGCCGCTGCCCGAGGTCACGCTGGCCGAGTGGGAGCACGTGCTCGCCATGAACGCGCGGGCGGTGTTTCTCACCAACCGGGCAGCGCTGCGCCCGATGCTGGCCGCCGGCACCGGCCTGATCGTGAACGTCGCCTCGCGGGTGGCACTGACCGGCGCGCCCGACGTCGCGGTGTACGCAGCCGCCAAGGCCGCGGTGATCGGGTTCTCGCGCGCGCTGGCGCAGGAGGTGCGCCCGCGGGGCATCCGCGTGGTCTGCCTGGCGCCCGGGCCGATGGACACGCCCATGCGCTGGGCCGCCACCCCGGCGTTCGACCCTGCGCGGCTGCTGGCTCCCGAGGACGTGGTGGACCTGGTGCTCTACCTCGCGCGCCGGCCCACCGTGGTGCTGGACGACCCGGTCGTGCCGGTCTCTGTCCGGTTGTAGGGCGTGCGGGGGCATACTGCCGTCACACCGCACGGCACGGGCGCGGATTCACGAGCGGGGCAAGGAGTCAGTACCAACCCCCGGGCACACCGCAGGGCATGCGCGCGGGGCGTGCTGCTAGGGCACGGCACGGCGGCCGCGCACGGCACCGGTGGAGGCATGTCGCCACCGCGCAGCATGACACGCGCGCAGGATGCCAGCGTGGCGCCCCGCCCGTTGCGCCGCGTTGCGCCACTTCGTATAATGGGCCTGGTCGTGGGGACGTAGCTCAGCTGGGAGAGCACCTCGTTCGCAACGAGGGGGTCGGCGGTTCGAGTCCGCTCGTCTCCACCAGGCGTAGAGGTCGCAGGGACGCTGGTTTCAGCCGCCGTCCCTGCTGGCGTTTTCGAGGGCCTCAGCGGCTGTCTCAGACGGCGGAACGCTCTCTGAAACTCATGGGCATGCTCGCCTCACCGGATCGGCCGCAACGAACTCTGGGCCGTGGTGGAAGAAGTACTCAGAGCTATAGAATCCCTCAACCATCTGGAGAGCCAGTCTGCTCCGCCACCGTTCGAGAAGAGCCGAGAACTCCAATCGAAGCGCAGCATCCTGGTATCGGTAGGAAACCGTCCAATAGAACGTCCCGGGTGGCGTCACCTCTACCTGAAGGTCGTACACCCCGTTGTCATCGAGGTCGACGGCAAGGACGAACAGTCGTGTCTTCACCCGATCGAGCGGCGTGTGGCCTGTCAAGACCACGGAGGGCTTTCCATGTCCCCTCCAGTCCATCCGCAAGGTGTCAACCTGCTCTCGGCCACCCTCGGGCATGGTGGCCTCGCGGCTAGCCCGCCCAACCACCGCGTACCATTGCACCGGCGCTGAGCCGACCGCCTCTGCCGAGCCCTCACAGACGCAGTGGAGAGGGGGACCCCGATACCAATGCCTTCCTTCGTCTTGTACCTCATCAGCTCGGCGTTGGGGGTCGGATCAGTGTACCTGCGCCAGATCGCGATCGAGACGACCTTGCCTTCGTACGCGACGAACTGAAAGCCGGCGGTTCTCCAGAAGTAGGCCTTTGCCGCTCCGGGAAGCCTGTGATTGAACGGTGGGTCGATCCTGAAGCCGCTTCCAAATCGAGATGAGAACTCCTTCAGAAGATCCTGCTCGGAGATCCCCAGCCGCCACGGACCGAGGCGGCCATCGCCCACCAGGTACTTCCCCTCCTCTTGAGCCTGGATCCGGACGGCCCACCCAGCCGACAACGTGCAGACCAGAAGAAAGAGCGCGACGCCCCTCACCCCGCTTCACCTCCTGGCCCTGTGTCCAACTCCCTCTCGGCTCTTCCTGCGTCCCGTAGTGCCCAATCTTGTTTGAGGGTGAGTGAGTTACTGAAGTCAGCGTTTCATGAGTACATCCATCAGCGCGTTGTAGGCCGGCTTCGGTCGATATAACTCGTCGAATATCAGCGCGGAACCCGTGCCGGGAAAGAATTCAGGAATCCAGGAGTACTTGTCAGTGAAACCCCAGAGCACGAAAGATTTGCAATTCGGCGAAGACAAACAGATCTCCAGCATGGCGCGATAGATACAGGCTTGCGCCTGCAGTTTTTGCTCTGTTACGGGCAAGGGGATTCTCACGTCCATCTCCGAGATGTGGACCTCCACACCAAGCGCAGCAAGGCGACGGATGTTCGCCGCAACATCCTCTGGTGCCGGGTAATCATCCACACTAACGTGCATCTGCAGGCCCACCCCATGGACTGGCACTCCCCGGCGGAGAAGCCCTTGGATTAGCTCGTAGACCCCGTCCGATTTGACCCCAAGTCCTTCCCCGCCAGCTTCTTCATAAAAAAGTTGAGCTTCGGAGTCAGCTTCTTGCGCCCACCGAAATGCTAGCTCAAGGTACTCCGGCCCGATGCCGCGTCTCCAGATGTCGTTACGAAGGGTCCCATTGTGACGCAGGGCCTCGGCGACGACGTCCCAATATCGAACCCTACCTTTGTAGCGACTGACGACCGTCGTGATGTGTTCTTTCATGAGCGCGATCAGTTCATTCCGCGCGAGGTTCGCATGCACTACCCACGGTGGCAACGCCTGAAACCAGACGAGCACGTGACCCTTGACCTGCATCACGTTGTTCTCGGCAAAGCTCACCAGGGCGTCAGCTCGCCCGAAGTCGTACCGGTCCCTCTCGGGCCGCAGGGCACCGAGCTTCATGACACCCTCTGGTACCACGACGTTGAACTCCCGGGCCAGCACCTGCCTGTACGTTTCGTCGCGAGCCAGCGCTCGGTCATTTACTGCGGCTCCGATCAGAACTCCACGTGCCTGTGCCAAGGACCTCAGTGAAACTCCGGGCGGGAGTGCCGTTGGGGCGGGGCAGGAGGGAAGTGGCGGGGCGGTTGTTCGATGCGCCGTTCCTGAACCTGCAAGGTCAGCCTGCCGGCAGGATCGGTCCGTATTGCCGTCGCTGACACCGATGCCGATCACCTTGCGATCGGCCCGGTTGATCCGCACATGCAGACCGGGGTAATTCAGTGATACGATTGACACTTCGTGCACAACATCGGGAAGGCCCCAGGCACGGGCGATGAGTTCGTGAGTCTCCTTCCACTCCCAACGACTTCGCGGATTGCCAAGCAGGCGAACGACGTCAATCTCGGATGTGCCGATACCGATACCTTCCCTGGTCTTGTACTTCAGAGCTTCCTCGGAGGGTGCATCAGAAGCGAGCACGCGCACAAAGACTGCGATCACGGTTTCGTTGCTCTTGCATGCGTGGAACTCCCACTCGATGTTGGCTCGTTGTAGGTGGAAAACGTAGGCGTCGTAATAGGGTACGCCCTCCGCTGTCCGGCCTTCCCATCGGTAACTCGGTCGCCCTAACCCGTAGGCGCGAAGAGGCTTCCTGAGTTCCCACTTACCGACACGCCGGCCCGGTTCTATACGATAGTCGCTCTCCTGCGCGACGCTGCTTGGGATGGTGAGGAATCCGAGCAGCATGGCCACGAAGATGGCAAAGGAGAGACTTTTCAGCAGCCGGCCGTCACCTCTTCTCAGCCGACTCATCGCCATGTCTCCCACCTCTGATCGAAGCCTTCGGCTGGCGGTTTTCCCTTCGATCGACCGTAACCGCCATCCCGTGCAAGAGCGATCGTCAACGTGTTGCAGTTCGATCGCCACGATGGTCGTTCCAGACCTCAATTAAGAGTAGTGTCGGCGCGGTTTCCTGTTCGCAAACCGTCAGCCTGGAGATGTCTCGTTCGCAGGACACCGGCCGACGTGACTCTGAACCTCGGAGAGGTGCTCCACGAAACTCGTAGTTCGTCTGGAATCCGCGGAGGCGGCGTGATGGATGTGATGTCTGCCGTGATGGCCACCAGCTCGACGAGGTGTTCCAGCCCGGGTCGGAGGTTGAGGGCAGGGAACGTTACTGAGGTTCCTTTCGTGTACCAGCCAGTGACGCCGGTCCAGAACCCTCCTGTGTCAATCCTGGTCAGTAAGGCGTAGTAGGTGACCGCTTCCGGAACCACGGCCCACGAAACTCGGACCTCGGTCCTACCAGCGCTCTCGAGGGTGATGTCCCTGGGCCGTTGGAGTAGCTTCGTAGCGTCGACTGACGTACGCACACGGCGGGTCGTACCGTCGATTGCGGCCTCTACTACGTAGTCCCCGGTGACGGCGGCGACGCGGTCCATCCAGGAGAACCAGAACCAGTCGCCCGCGAGGCCGAACTGACGCGAGCGGAGTTCCAGAGGAGCCCCTTGGTTCCACGCGGACGGTCCGCGAACGGTGATGACGATCCCTCCCATCGGTGGTGGCTGCGTTTGGCGGAGAACGAACATGAACGCCGTGCCCGGCGGGCCGGTTTCCTTGGAATTCAGGGTCCCGATCACCGCCTCGAAGGGCGGAGGCGATTGTGCAGCCACATATCCTGTTACCTGAGCGGGGATGAGAAACATCAAGAGGATGCTCAGGAAGGCTCCGGCGCACGTCCGCCTCGACCAGATCATCTGCATCACCTCTCCGACGACTAGGAGCCTAGGGCGGCCAGCAGTTCGCCGAGCTTGAGGTAGGCCTCGACGAACCGTGGATCGGCGTCGATCGCCTTGCGATAGAGGTCGGTCGCTTTGTGCACGGCGCCTTCGGCATACGCCTGGCGGGCTTCTTCGAAGAGGTGCTGTGCCTGTGGAACGGTGGATTGCGCGAGGACTGGCCCGGCCGCTTGCGACGCCGCGGGAATCAGCAGCAGCAGTGCCGCTAGAGTCCGCATGGCAATTTCCTGGCCCACGGACCAGTTTTGTAGGGATAAATTCGAGAACGCCCTGGGACGTCCTCCTACCTCGGCCGATGCTCCCCGGGGGCTCCCTCTTCGCCGCCTTCAGGCTGTAGTGGAGGTACGGTTTCGTCCTCGGCCTGACGCTCCCCGGGGAATGCGCAAGGTGCCGCCCGTGGGTGCGCGTGTAGGGTCAGGGCGTCGACTCTGCCTCCATCAGCAACGCGCCGTTCAGCACGACCCGCGCCCGGAGCCTGACCGCACGCCGCAACGTGTTCAGGACGTAGCAGTGCCGCTCGGCTTCCTCCACCAGCGCCTGGATGCGCGCCGCAGGGTCCGGGCTCTCGAGGTGGACCTCGTAGCGAATCTCCTCGAAGCCGAGATTGGGGACGTCCGGTACCCGTCCGCCGCGCCGGTCCAGGTAGCCGCGGATGTGGAACTCCAGCTTCTCCAGGGTGAGCTCGCGCAGCGCCGCCACACGGGCGAACTGAACGCCCTCTCAGAACCCCAGCGACGCCAGGAAGTACTGGAGCGGGGACGGCCCCTGGTCCGTGCCCGCACGCTCGACGGGCTCGTCGCAGACGACGCGGTGCCCCTCGAGCGTCGCTTCGGAGCGCTGACCGTCCACCAGCGCGGTGGCGACCCGGATCACGCCGCGGGTCGTGGCGGGATCGGCGGTGGCGAACGCCGTGTAGGTCTTTGCGACGTACTCCTTGAGCTCGGGTGACAGCCTGATCGGTGCCATGGGTGCCTCCTCACGTGATCGTCGACCGCCGGCGCAGGTGCCGGGCCCACCCGGTTGCTGGGCGGTGCCTGTCACCGCTGGGACGCAGATCCTCGAGCGCCGGCGTGCGTGCGTGGTGCCACGGAGGTTCGCACCGGCGCCGGTGGCCCCCTGCTGCGTCTTGGCGGAGATGCGCGCCACCGTCGGTGACGTGCTGCCGAGCCTCTACGGATGAGCGTCAAACGTCGGTGGTTTCCTGCAAGGTCTCCTGGGAGGTGCCCGCCACCGTCGGTGGCTCCCTGCGGGGTCTCCAGGGAGGTGCGCGCCGACCGACGCGTCGGTGACGCCTGATCTCTTTGGCTGAGGTGTAGAGCCGGTCGCAGGATGCCCTGGGCGCGGGCCTACGCCGCCAGCAGGCCGCGGGCAGTCGGGCGGGGAACTTTCCTCCGGCGTGCGCGCGAGGGCTGCGGCCACCTGCTCAGCGGCGGAAATGGCCGTACTACCCTTGCACCCTGCTGCGCTGGTGAAGGTGCGAGGATTGCCCCCACAGCCAAGAGGCGGCGACCGCCGGACAAGAGCCGCGCAGCAATGGCCCCTGCGCCCCGTGACGGTCGTGGTCTTCCTCTGGGCGCTCGTCGTCGCCCCTGCCCTACCTGCGACCGGCCGACCGCTGCTCGAGGTCAGCGCGGCGGTCCTGGTGCAGGGGCAGACGGTGCGCGTGCGCCTGCACGCCACACCCTCGGTGCCGCCACTGCTCGAGGGCGGTGGCCGCCGCGTGCCGATGTTCGCCAACCGGGACGGGTATGAGGCGTTTCTGGGCACGAGCCCGCTCACGCCAACGGGACCGCTGACGCTGCGGGTCTCCCTGGACCGCGGCGGGCGGCGCGTCGTGCTGACCCGCACCGTGCGGGTCCGCGCCGGCACGTTCGGCGTCCGGCGGCTGCGCGTGCCGCCGCGGCTGCTGGACCCGGCGCTGGTGGCCCTGGAGCGGCGCAAGATCGCGGAGGCGACGGCGCGCCCGCTGCCCGCGCCCCAGTGGGACGGTCCCTTCCGCCTGCCCGTGGACGGCCCGGTGACGTCGAACTACGGCGTGCGCAGCGTCTACAACGGCGTGCCGGCGGGTTATCACCTGGGCGTGGACTTCCGCGCCGACGAGGGCACGCCGGTGGCCGCCGCGCAGCGCGGCGTGGTGACGCTGGCCGAGCCGCTGCCGCTGGGCGGGCAGACGGTCGTCGTCGACCACGGGGTTGGCGTCTTCACGACCTACCTGCACCTCTCGGCGATCACGGTGCGGGCCGGCCAGCCGGTGCGTGCGGGCGACCTCCTCGGGCGCGTGGGCAGCACCGGGCTCAGTACCGGCCCGCACCTGCACTGGAGCCTGCGCGTCCACGGCGTCCTCGTCGATCCGCTGGAGTGGACGACGGGGGTGCTGGCGCGGCGGTAGACGCCGCAGGCGGTCGGCGACCCTGAGGTGTCCCGAGGGCGACGGCGGGTCGGCGCTGCACGTCGAGCGCCAGCGCGCGCACCTCACTCCCGGATCTGGCCGCTGCCGAGCACCACCCACTTGAGCGAGGTCAGCTCCGCAGGCCCCATGGGCCCGCGGGGGCCGATGCGGTCTGTGCTGATGCCAATCTCGGCGCCCAGCCCGAACTCGCCGCCGTCGACCAGCCGTGTCGACGCGTTGACCAGCACCGCAGCGCTGTCCACGGCGGCCAGGAAGCGCTGCGCGCGCCGCTGGTCGCGGGTGACGATGGCGTCGGCGAGGCCGGTGCTGTAGCGCTGGATGTGGGCCAGCGCCTCCTCCAGACCGTCCACCACGCGCACGTTCAGGATGTAGTCGAGGTGCTCGGTCGCCCAGTCCTCGTCGGTGGCGGGACGCACGCGGGCGGCGGCCGGGTCCCCGGCGCGGGCGGCGATGGCGCGCGCCCGGTCGTCGGCCCGCACCTCGACCCCGGCTGCGGCCAGCGCCGCCAGGGCCTGTGGCAGGAAGGCCTCGGCCACCGGCGCGTCCACCAGCAGCGTCTCCAGCGCGTTGCACACGCTGGGCCGTTGTGCCTTGGCGTTGACGGTCAGGCGCACGGCCATCGCCAGGTCGGCGTCGCGGTCCACGAAGAGGTGGCAGACGCCCTTGAAGTGCTTCAGCACGGGCATGCGGGCGTGGGCGACGACCGTGCGGATCAGCCGTTCGCTGCCCCGGGGGATGCACAGGTCGATGCCGTCCGCCTGGAGCAGCGCGGTCACCACGTCGTGGTCGGAGTGGGCGATCACCTGCACGGCGCCGTCGGGCAGCCCGATGCCAGCCAGCAGGTCGCCCAGCACCGCGTTGGAGCGCGACGCCTCGCGGCCACCCCGCAGGATGGCCGCGTTGCCGGCCTTGAGGCACAGGACGGCCGCGTCGACGGTGACGTTGGGGCGCGCCTCGTAGATCATGAGGATGACGCCGATGGGCGTGCGCATGCGGCCCACGCGCATGCCGTTGGGCCGCTCGCGCATCTCGACGACCTCGCCCACCGGATCCGGCAGGGCCGCGACCGCCCGGACGCTGCGGGCCATGGCGGCGATGCGCTCGGGGGTCAGGCGCAGCCGGTCCACCAGCGCTGCCCGCTGCCCCGCGGCGATGGCGTCGGCCACGTCGGCGGCGTTGGCGTCCAGCAGTCGCGCGGCGTGGGCTTCCAGCAGGTCGGCCAGCCGCAGCAGCGCGGCGTCCTTGGCGGCGCGGGGCAGCACGCGCATCGCCGTCGCCGCTGCGCGCGCCCGCGCCACGATGGTGTCCACATGGGTGACGTCAACGACCACGAGTGCTCCTCCACGCCCGGGTGCCCGCGTGGCGCTCGCCATCGGTGTGGGCGCCCCGCGGGCGTTGGGGACCTGGACGAGCCGCGCGTGCGCGGGTCCGCCTGACGCCCCCGCCGGGGGCCACCCTGGCTGGCATCGGTACGCGCATGGCGACCATCACCCCGAGAGGACGAGGTTGTCCCGGTGGATGACCTCGATCCGCCCGCCGACCAGGTGGGCGACGTCGTGGCTGCGTCGGCCGCGGACCTGCTCGAGCACCGCCCGATCGTGCGCCACGATGCCCCGGGCGATCTCCCGTCCGCTGGGATCGAGCACCGCGACCAGGTCGCCGGCGCTGAAGGTACCGTGGACTTCGCGGATCCCCGAGGGCAGGAGGCTGCGCCCGCGCTCGCGCAGCGCCGCCGCCGCGCCCTCGTCGACCACGAGCCGGCCGCGGACGCGCGCACTGGCCACCAGCCATCGCTTCCGGCCCGCGACCGCGCGCGCTGCGGGCAGGAACCAGGTCCCCAACCGCTCGCCGGCCAGCACGCGTTCGAGCACCCGCGGCGTGCGGCCGTCGGCGACGACCACGGTGCACCCCGCAGCGGTGGCCAGGCGCGCGGCGGTCAGCTTGGTGGCCATCCCGCCGGTGCCGAGTGGCGACGGCGTCCGGCGCGCCAGCCGTTCGATCTCGGCCGTGATGGCCGTGACCTCGGGAATGCGGCGGGCCGTTGGATCCCGCCGGGGGTCGCCGGTGTAGAGGCCGTCCACGTCGGAGAGGATGCACAGCAGCTCGGCGCCCACCAGGATCGCCACCTGCGCCGACAGCGTGTCGTTGTCGCCGATGCGGATCTCCTCGGTGGCCACGGTGTCGTTCTCGTTGACGATGGGCACGATGCGCCGCCGCAGCAGCGCCGCCACCGTGTTGCGGGCGTTGAGGTACCGCCGCCGCACCGCCAGGTCGTCGGCGGTGAGCAGCACCTGGGCGACGGCGACGCCGGCGCGCCCGAAGTGGCGAGCGTACTCGCGCATCAGCACAGGCTGGCCCACCGCGGCCAGCGCCTGCCGCTCGGGCATGGACGCCGGCCGGGGCAGGCCCAGCACCCCTGCGCCGGTGGCGATGGCCCCGGAGGTGACGAGGAGCACCGGGCGCCCGGCGCGGTGCAGGCGGGCCAGCTGGTCGGTGATGGCTCGCAGCCGGTCGGGACGCGGCCCCAGGCCGTCGCCGCACAGCGTGGTGGTACCGACCTTCACGACGACCGGGCGACGGGACGGCTCCAGGGCGGCGCGGGCGGGCTCGGGCATCGACTCCTCTGACGACGTGCCGGAAATCGAGAGGACCGTAACACGCCGCCGCGCGCCGGTCAAGCGCGCTCTCGGGATGGCCGGGATGGCCCCGCATGCTCGTCACCCCGGTCCCGACGGAGGCACGAGGGGCCCGACGGAGGCACGAGGGGGTCCGACGGAGGCGAGAGGGGGAACGAGAGGGAAATATGCTAGAATAAATCGTCGCCCCGCGTTCGGCGGGGCCCAGGTGGTGCATGCCGCGTCCTGGCCGTTCCCGCCTCCGTGCTCGCCGTCCCGCCCGTGCCTGGCGCCTGTCCTGGACGGCTGTGCTCGTGGTGCTGGCACTGATCGGCGCCGTGGCGCTGGTCGGCGGCGGCGTGGCGCTGGGCGTGGCGGTGGCGGTCGGGCGCCAGGTCCACGACGTCTCCCGGCTCTACGCGCCGCCCAGTCAGACCACGCGCATCTACGCCGAGAACGGCGAGCTGATCGCCTCCCTGTACCGCGAGAACCGGCGCATCGTGCCGCTGGCCGCGATCCCCCTGACGCTGCAGCAGGCCGTGATCGCCATCGAGGACGAGCGGTTCTACGCCCACCGGGGCGTCGACCCGCGCGGCATCGCCCGGGCGGTGTGGCGCAACCTGCGGGAGGGGCAGGTGGTGGAGGGCGGGAGCACCATCACCCAGCAGCTGGCCCGCAACCTCTTCCTCAGCCAGGAGCGGGCCTTCTCCCGTAAGGTCGCCGAGATGCTGCTGGCCGTCGAGATCGAACGGCGTCTCACCAAGGACGAGATCCTGGAACGCTACCTCAACCTGGTCTACTTCGGGCAGGGCGCGTACGGCGTGGAGATGGCGGCCCAGGTCTACTTCGGGAAGTCGGCCCGGGACCTCACGCTGGCCGAGGCGGCCCTCCTGGCCGGCCTGATCCGTGCGCCGTCGGTCTACTCACCCTACCGCAACCTGGCGCTGGCCAGGGCGCGTCAGGCGCTGGTGCTGCAGCGCATGGTGCAGCTGGGCTACATCACCCCGGCGCAGGCCGCCGCGGCGCGCGCCGCGCCGATCCAGCTGGCGCCGGCGTCCAACGCCGGGCTCGTCGGCATCCGCGCGCCCTACTTCGTCTCGTTCATCCTCACCAGGCTGCTGGAGACCTACGGCGAGGACCTGGTCTACAAGGGCGGACTGCAGGTGTACACCACGCTCGATCCCCGCCTCCAGGCCCTGGCCGAGCAGGCCGTGCGCCGCGGCCTGGAGGCCGCGGCGCGGCGGCGCCTGAACGCCACGCAGGCAGCCCTGGTCGCCCTCGATCCGCGCACCGGCGCGATCCGCGCCATGATCGGGGGCGCCGACTTCGCCCGCTCGCAGTTCAACCGCGCCTGGCAGGCGCGCCGCCAGCCGGGGTCGGCGTTCAAAGTTTTCGTGTACACCACGGCCATCGCCCGCGGGATCCCCCCCACTCGCATCCTGGAGGACGCCCCCGTCACCTACCGCATCCCCGGTGCCCCGCCGTGGACTCCGAAGAACTACGACGGGAAGTTCTCCGGGCCGGTGACGCTGCGCCGGGCGCTGGAGCAGTCGATCAACGTGCCTGCCGCGCGCATGATCGCCGAACTGGGACCCGCCGCGGTGGTGGAGACCGCCCGGAAGATGGGGATCGAGAGCCGGCTTGAGCCGGTGCTCTCGCTTGCCCTGGGGTCGGCCGACGTCACGCCCCTGGAGATGAGCGCGGCGTTCGCCGCGCTGGCGAACGGCGGATTGCGGGTGCACCCGCTGGCGATCCTGAAGGTCACCGACGCCCGCGGCAAGGTGCTGGAAGAGCACCGGCCGCGCCGCGAGCTGGCCCTGGAGCCCGACGTGGCGTACGTGATGACCGACCTCCTCAAGGGCGTCATCGAACGGGGCACCGGCCGCGCCGCGGCCATCGGCCGTCCCGCGGCGGGCAAGACCGGCACGACCGACGACTACCGCAACGCCTGGTTCGTCGGGTACACCCCCTACCTGTCCACCGCGGTCTGGGTCGGCAACGACGACAACACCCCCATGCGGCGGGTCGTGGGCGGGGGCCTGCCGGCCGAGATCTGGGCGGCGTTCATGAAGCCGGCGACGCAGCCCCATCCGCCCGACGACTGGACGCCGCCCGAGGGCGTGGTGGTGACGACGGTGTGCGCGGGTTCGTGGCAGCTGGCCACCCCGGCGTGCCCGCACCCGCGCCGCGAGGTTTTCACCCGGGCGTCCGCGCCGTCGCACAGCGAGCCACCGCCGGAGCAGCCCGGCGCCGAGGCCGCGCCGCTGGTCGTCCTCCAGCCGCGCGAGGGCGAGCCCCTGACTCCGCCCTTCGTCATCGCCGGCACGTCGGCGCCCGGCGCCATGGTGACCATCGCGGTGGCGGCGCGGACCGACGGCGGTCTGCAGAAGCTCGTGGAAGTGTCCATGCAGACCGACGCCGCCGGTCGGTTCAGCTACGAGTTCACGCCCGCCGTCCGTTCCCCCGGCACGCGCTACGTCGTCACCGTCTCGGCCCTGGCCCTCTCCGGCGCGCGCGCGTCCCGCTCGGTGCTGGTCGGCCTTCCCTGAGCGGCGCGCTGCGCGCCATTCGGGTCCACGGCAGCGCGGCCGTGGCGGCGTCCCGGCGCCGTCCCGGGCCCGGACCGGCAGCGGCGTGCGCCCGCGGGCCGGCCGTGCGTCCATCGGGGAGGATGCGGTAGCATAGAGAGCGGAACGGGCTGTCGGTCATCCCGGCGGCGGAGGTGGGAGTCCATGTCCGGCCATTCCAAGTGGCACAACATCCGCATCAAGAAGCAGAAGATGGACCTGGTGCGCGGCAAGCTGTTCAGCAAGATCTCGCGGGAGATCAGCGTGGCGGCCAAGGAAGGCGGGAGCAACCCCGAGGCCAACGCGCGGTTGCGCGCCGCCATCGAACGCGCCCGCGACGCGGGCATGCCCAACGACAACATCCAGCGGGCGATCCAGCGTGGTGCCGGCGAGCTGGCCGGGACCCACTACGAGACCGTCTACTACGAGGGCTTCGCGCCCGGGGGTGTGGCGGTGCTGGTGGAGGCCCTCACCGACAACCGCAACCGGACCGCCGGCGAGGTCCGCGCGGTCTTCAGCCGCCACGGCGGCAACCTGGGTGGGTCGGTGGCGTGGATGTTCGAGCGGCACGGCACCGTGGTCGTCGCGCGCAACGGCCTCACCGAGGACGACGTGCTGCTGGCCGCCATGGAGGTCGGCGGGGAAGACGTGCGCGCCACCGACGAGGGGTTCGAGATCATCACCCGGCCCGAGGAGACGTTCCGCGTGAAGCAGGCGCTGGCCGAGCGCGGCCTGGCGGTGACGGCTGCCGAGATCCGCATGACGCCCAAGACCACGGTGCGGGTGGAGGGCAAGGACGCCCAGGCGGTACTGCGCCTGCTGGAGGCGCTGGAGGACCTGGACGACGTCCAGCACGTGTACGCCAACTTCGACATCCCGGACGAGATCCTGCAGCAGGTAGGTTGACGGGCGTGTCGTAGCCTCCCTGCGGACCCGATGACGCTGGCGCCGCCGCTCCGTCGCACCTTCGTCGCCGTTGCGCCATTTTCGTCCCACGGCGGCGTCGTCCTGGGGTGCGACCCCGGCCTGCGGGCCACCGGCTACGCGGCGCTGCGGGCCGAGGCGGGCCAGCCGGTGGTGGTGGAGACGGGCGTGCTGGCCACCGCAGGACGCGACCTGGGCGCCCGGCTGCTCCAGCTCCACCGCGACGTCGAGGCGCTGCTGCGCGACCTGCGCCCCGAGCTCCTCGTGCTCGAGGACGTTTTCGCGCACGCGCGGTTCCCGCGGACGGCCGTCGTGCTCGGGCACGTCCGTGGCGTGCTCTGCGCCGCCGCGGCGGCGGCGGGAGTCCGCACGGTGGCCCTGGCGCCGGCCGCCGTCAAGTACGCCGTGACGGGCTCGGGACGGGCGAGCAAGGCGCAGGTGCAGACCGCACTGCGCCGCCTGCTGCGGGTGGGCGCGATCCGCAACGGCCACGCGGCCGACGCGCTGGCCCTGGCGTACACAGGACTGCTGCGGCTCGGGGCGATCCGCGGATGAGCCGATGATCGGGTACCTGCGCGGCCGCGTGCGCCGCCGGCGCGACGGGACGATCCTGGTCGACGCCGGCGGGGTGGGCTACGAGGTGGCCCTGCCCCCGGTGGTGGAGGCCCAGCTGCCCGCGGGCGACGACGTCGAGGTGGAGCTCTTCGTGTCCTACCAGGCCACGCCCAACCAGCCCAGGCCCGTACTGGTCGGGTTCCTGCGGGAAGTCGAGCAGGAGTTCTTCGAGCGCTTCCTGACCGTCGAGGGACTGGGGCCGACCAAGGCCGTGCGCGCCATGGTCCGGCCGGTGCACGAGATCGCCGATGCCATCGAGCGCCGCGACGTGGCCTTCCTGCGGCGGCTGCCCGGCATCGGCAGCCGCACGGCGGAGAAGGTGGTGGCGGCGCTGCACGGGAAAATGGGGAAGTACGCCCTGTTGCGGGAGGAGGTCCCGCCGCAGCCGGCGCCGGCCGACTTCAAGGAGGAGGTCGTCCAGGTGCTGACGCGCCAGCTCGGGCACCGCCTGGCGGAGGCCCGCCGCATGGTGAACGAAGCGCTCCGCCGGGCGCCCCACCTCGACTCGGCCGAGGCCCTGTTCCAGGAAGTCTACCGGCTCCAGCGGGAGGCGACGGCGTGACGCGACACCGGCTCGACCCGCAGAGCGTCGAGGAGGAGCAGGTGCTCCGCAGCCTGCGCCCGCAGACCCTGGACGAGTGCATCGGCCAGCAGCGCGTCATCGAGGGCCTGCGCATCAGCATCGAGGCGGCCCGGGCCCGGGGCGAGGCGGTCGACCACGTCCTGCTCCACGGCCCGCCCGGGCTGGGCAAGACCACGCTGGCAGGGGTCATCGCCCACGAGATGGGGGCCGAGCTCGTGACCACCAGCGGGCCGGCGCTCGAGCGCGGGGGCGACCTGATGGGCATCCTGACCAACCTCAACGCCGGCGACGTGCTCTTCATCGACGAGATCCACCGCCTGTCCCGCAGCGTGGAGGAGCTGCTCTACCCGGCCATGGAGGACTTCTGCGTGAACTTCGTGCTCGACCGCGGCCAGCACGCCCGCACGCTGCGCTACCGGCTGCGGCCGTTCACGCTGATCGGGGCCACCACCCGGGCGGGGCTGCTCTCGTCGCCGTTGCGCGAGCGCTTTGGGATCCTCCACCACCTGGACTTCTTCGCGGTGGACGAGCTCACGCGCATCGTGCAGCGGTCGGCACAGATCCTCCAGGTGCCGATCGAGCCCGACGGCGCCGTGGAGATCGCCCGGCGGTCGCGGGGCACGCCCCGGATCGCCAACCGGTTGCTGCGGCGCGTGCGTGACTTCGCCCAGGTGCGCGCCGGGGGCGTCATCACCCTGGCGGTCGCGCGCGAGGCGCTGGAGTTCGAGGGCGTCGACCACCTGGGGCTCGATGCCCTGGACCGCGAACTGCTGCGCACCCTGATCCAGACCTACCAGGGTGGGCCCGCCGGGATCGAGGCCCTGGCAGCCTCCCTGCACGAGGACGTCGAGACGCTGGAGGAGGTGGTGGAACCCTTCCTGCTCAAGGCCGGGTTGATCGTGCGCACGCCCAGTGGCCGCCGCGCCACCGCGGCAGCGTACGCGCACCTCGGCCTGGAGCCGCCCGAGGCCCTGCGGACCTCGGGCCAGCAGGGGAGCCTATGGACGAGCTGACCCCGTTCGCCTCGCTGGGCCGCGTGCTGGTGGTCGTGGGCGTGGTACTGGTGGTGGCCGGGCTGGCGTTCACGCTGCTGCCGCGCCTGCCAAGGGTCCCGGGCGACATCGTCATCCAGCGGCCCCACCTCACCGTCTACGTGCCCATTGGCACCATGATCCTGGTCAGCGTGCTGCTGACGGTGCTGCTCAACCTGCTCTTCCGCCGGTAGCGCCTCAGCCCATGCCGGCTGTGCGCCGTCGTCTCTCTGGTCGGTGGTGGGGGCATCCGCGCGCGCGGCGGGCCACCGCGCGCCGTCGCGCGTCCCCTGGCGTGTGGGTGCGCCGGATCATCGATGCGCTGAACATCGCTGTGCCCGGCCGGGCGTCTCCCGGCGTCTGGATGTGCCTGGCGCTGGTCGTCGCGGCAAGCGCAGGTGGTCTTGCGGAGGGACCGGCTGCGGCGCAGCCCGCCAGCGGCACGGTCGTCCGGGTGGGGTTGCTGCCTGCCGTGGACGCGGCGACGATCGGCGCCGAGGGGCCGTTCGACATCGTTGAGCTGCCCACCGGTCGGCGCGAGACGGCAGAAGGCGGCCGCGTGCAGACACGAGCCGTCGCCCAGGGCATCGACCTGGGCGGGGTGGTCTACGCCGCCCCGGTGCGGCTGGTCCCCCGCAGCGGCTTCTTGCAGGTCAACGGGCGGCCGTACCGGGGCGTGCTGGAGCTGCGCCGCGCCCTCCAGGGCGGGCTGGCCGTGATCAACGAGGTCGACCTGGAAGAGTACCTGTACGGCGTGGTTCGCAGCGAGATGGATCCGCGCTGGCCGCCGGCCGCGCTGCGCGCGCAGGCGATCGCCGCCCGGTCGCTGGCCCTCTACTGGGCGGGGCGCTTCGCCGCCGAGGGCTACGACGTGCGGGCCACCACCGACTCGCAGGTCTACGGCGGCGTGGCGGCTGAGGACCCGCGCACGACGGCGGCGGTGGACGCGACGCGCGGCCTGGTGATGCTGTACGAGGGACGCCCGGTGTTCGCCGCCTACCACAGCGACTCGGGCGGCGCCACCGAGAGCAGCGAGTACGTGTGGGGCACGGCGCAGCCCTACCTGCGGGGCGTGCCCGATCCGTACGCGCAGGAGTCGCCGACCTCCCGCTGGACGGTGCGTGCGGACCTGGGCGCCCTCGAAGCGCGGCTCCAGCGCGCGGGCAAGACGGTGGCGGGGTTGCAGCGGATCGAGGTGGCGGCGACGAGCCCGTCGGGCCGCGCGCTGCTGGTCCGTCTGCACGCCGCGACCGGGGCCACGGACGTGCGCGGTGTCGACTTCCGCGCGCTCCTGGGGGTTGGCGTGCTGCGCAGCACGCTGTTCACCGTGCAGCCGGCGGGTGATGGCGTCGTGGAGTTCAGCGGCCGCGGCGCCGGGCACGGGGTGGGCATGAGCCAGTGGGGCGCGCGCGGCCAGGCTCTCCAGGGCCGCGACTACCCGGACATCCTGCGGTACTACTACACCGGCGTGACCATCGGGACCGTGCCCTGACGGTCTCGCAGCGCCCGCGCGGTATGCGACTGGAGGAGTTCGACTACGCGCTGCCGCCGGAGCTGATCGCGCAACGCCCGGCGGTGCCCCGTGACGCAGCGCGCTTGCTGGTCGTCGACCGCGCCACCGGGGCCCTGGCCCACCGGACGTTCTGCGAGATCGGCGACTACCTGCGTG
Organism: Armatimonadota bacterium; assembly: GCA_031459855.1. Taxonomy (NCBI): domain Bacteria; kingdom Bacillati; phylum Candidatus Sysuimicrobiota; class Candidatus Sysuimicrobiia; order Candidatus Sysuimicrobiales; family Candidatus Humicultoraceae; genus Candidatus Fervidifonticultor; species Candidatus Fervidifonticultor primus. The sequence continues at coordinate 2,944,972 of JAVKHP010000001.1, read as the reverse complement.
CGGGCGACGTGCTGGTGGTCAACGACACCCGTGTGCTCCCGGCCCGGCTGCGCGGCCACCGGCCCACGGGTGGGGCCGTGGAGTTGCTGTTGCTGCGTCCCACTGCAGACCACGCCGCGTGGGAAGCGCTGGTGCGACCGGGCCGGCGGCTCCCGCCGGGGTCGGTGGTGCACGTCGGCGGGCACCCGGTCGTCGTGGGCGAGCGGCTGCCCGATGGCCGGCGCCTGGTGCGCGCGGCCGCCGGTGACGACCTGGCCGCGCTGATGCGGCGGTACGGCGAGCCGCCCCTGCCGCCGTACATCCACCAGCCGCTGGTGTCCCCGGAGGAATACCAGACGGTGTACGCGCGCGCCGACGGAGCGGTGGCCGCACCCACCGCCGGCCTGCACTTCACGCCGGCGCTGCTGGCAAGCCTGCAGGCGCAGGGGATCGCGGTGGTGGCACTCACCCTGCACATCGGCCTGGGGACGTTCCAGCGGGTCGCCGCCGCCGACGTGGCGAGCCACCGGATGCACCCGGAGTACTACACGCTGTCCCCCGCTGCCGCCTCGGCCATCAACGGACGCCGGGGCCGGCTCGTGGCCGTGGGCACGTCCACGGTGCGGGCGCTGGAGACCGCGGTCGACACCGATGGCCAGGTGCGGCCGGGTGAGGGCTGGACCGAGCTGTTCATCGCGCCGGGGCACCGGTTCAGAGCCGTGGAGGCCCTCGTCACCAACTTCCACCTGCCGCGCACGACCCTGCTCATGCTGGTGTGCGCGTTCGCCGGGCGCGAGGTGATCCTCCGCGCGTACGACGAGGCGATCCGCGCCCGCTACCGGTTCTACTCGTTCGGCGACGCGATGCTGATCGTCTGACTAGGCCGGCCGCACGCGGGTCCACCCGCGCGCGGCGGGCTGCCACTCCTTGAGCGGCCGTCCGAGGTAGTCGCGCTCGCTGATCGTGTAGCCCGCGGCTTCCAGGCGCCGGCACGCCTCGGCGTAGTAGCGGTAGTCGAGCTGCCAGACGCCGCCCCGCAGGGGGTTCTGGTACGCGCCCAGTCCGCCGAGCAACTTCTTGATGTTGTCGTCCTCGGTAGCCGCGGCCCGCAGCTCGACGCTGTGGTTGACCGTGCCGAGGGCCTCGATCGTCGCGGTCTTGGGCGGGGCGCCGGGCCGGCCTCCGGGGTTCAGCGAGGAGACGGGGACCTCGACGGTGGCCGCCGGTGCCGCCGCGGTGGTCGGCTGGCCGCCCGCTGCCGCGGCCCGGGCCGCCTTCATCGCCTCGACCTTGGCCCGCAGGGCGGCGATCTTCTCCTCGCGCGACGGTGCGGTGCCTGACGCCGGCTGCTGCGGGGAAGCTGGCTGCTCGGCCATGCGGCCCTCCTTCGGCATGGGGTCGTTCGTCGCCATTGTAGCGACGAGGCCGGTACCCGACAACGGGATGTCAGGGTGTTTCGGATCCATCTGAACCCGGGCACGGGACAGGGCCTCCAGGCGGCCGACCAGCACCGCACCCGGCAGCCAGCCACGGGAGACACAGGACGATGGGACGGGGCATCCCGCTGGTGCACGCCGCCGTCCCGGCGCACCCGGGCGACCACCACGGAACCGCCGCGGGCGTGTCGAATAGGTCCGTGTCGAATAGTCACCGAGGGCGACGTCGGTGGTCTGCGTTTCTGCGGGCATGTGCGACGTGCGGACCACCGACGGCGCACGCTGGGCGCTGCGGACGCGTGTGCGCGCTCGCGATAGCGGAGGACGCTCGTGCCGATCGACGCAGACCCCGTGACGGTCGCAGCGGCTGTCGACGATCCGTGGGCGATGGCGCTGCGCCAGTTCGTGCAGGTTGCGCAGCGCCTGGGCCTGAAGCGGGGCATCCAGCAGTACCTGATGGTGCCGGAGCGGGAGCTGACGGTCACCTTCCCCGTGAAGATGGACGATGGGTCGGTGCGGGTCTTTGTGGGATACCGCGTGCACCACAGCCTGGTGCTCGGCCCCACCAAGGGGGGCATCCGGTACCATCCCGCGGTGTCCCTCAACGAGGTACGGGCCCTGGCCATGTGGATGACGTGGAAGTGCTCGCTCATGAACCTGCCCTACGGCGGAGCGAAGGGCGGCGTCGTCGTCGACCCGCACACCCTGTCGCGCGGGGAGCTCGAGCGCCTGACCCGACGGTACGCGGCCGAGATCTCGGTCGTCATGCATCCCCACGGCGACATCCCGGCGCCCGACGTCGGCACCAACGCCCAGGTGATGGCGTGGATCATGGACACCTACAGCATGCACCGCGGCCACTCGATCCCCGCCGTGGTCACCGGCAAGCCGGTGGTCATCGGCGGGTCGGTGGGGCGCGCGGAGGCCACCGGCCGCGGGGTGATGCTCGTCGCCCGGGAGGCCGCGCGCCTGTTCGGCCTCCCCTGGGAGGGCGCCACGGTCGCGGTGCAGGGGTTCGGGAACGTTGGATCGGTGGCCGCGCGCCTGCTGCAGGAGGCGGGCTGTCGCGTGGTAGCCGTCAGCGACGTCCGGGGCGGCATCTACGCCGACCGCGGACTCGACATCGCCGCGGTGGCACAGCACGCGGCGGCCACGGGCTCGGTGGTGGGCTTCCCCGGCGCGGCGTCCATCAGCAACGCCGAGTTGCTGGAGCTGCCGGTGACGATCCTGGTGCCCGCCGCGCTGGAAGGGCAGATCACCGCGGCCAACGCCGGCCGCGTTCGCGCGCGCATGATCGTCGAGGGCGCCAACGGCCCCACGACGCCCGAGGCCGACGCGGTGCTGGCCCGTAACGGCGTCGTGGTGGTGCCCGACATCCTCGCCAACGCCGGAGGCGTGGTCGTCTCGTACTTCGAGTGGGTCCAGGACCTCCAGGCGTTCTTCTGGGACGAGGCCGAGATCAACCGACGGCTGGAGCGGCTGATGGTGCAGGCCCTGCACCAGGTCGTCGCGACCGCCCGCGCCAGCGGCCTGGACCTGCGGCAGGCCGCGCTGCAGCGGGCGGTCCAGCGCGTCGCCGACGCCCTGGCGGTGCGCGGCATCTACCCGTGATGGTCTTCGAGGTGCTGCACGAGCCCCGTCCCGGCGGGCCGCGGCTGGGACGCCTGCACACGGCCCACGGCGCCGTGGACACGCCGGCCTTCATGCCGGTGGGCACCAACGGCACGGTCAAGGCCCTGACGCCCGAGGAAGTGGCCGAGGCGGGCGCCCAGATGATCCTGGCCAACGCCTTCCACCTCTACCTGCGTCCCGGCGTCGCCGTGGTCGAGCGCGCCGGCGGCCTCCACGCCTTCATGGGGTGGCCGGGGCCGATCCTCACCGACAGCGGCGGCTACCAGGTGTTCAGCCTGGCCCGCATGCGGCGTGTGGACGACGATGGCGTGACGTTCCAGTCGCCCATCGACGGGAGCACGCACCGCTTCACGCCCGAGCTGGTCGTGGAGATCCAGCAGCGGCTGGGCGCGGACGTGCTCATGCCCCTGGACCACCTGCTGGGCTACCCTGCGCCGCCTGGCGAGGACCGCGCGGCCCTGGAGCGCACCCTGCGCTGGGCCGAGCGGTCCCGGGCCCATCACGCGGGTGCGGGGCTGCTGTTTGGCATCGTCCAGGGAGCGTTCAGCCCGGCGCTGCGGGTCGAGGCCGCGCGCCGGCTGGCCGCCCTGGACTTCCCCGGGTACGCCATCGGGGGGCTGTCCGTCGGCGAACCGGCCGACCTGATGTACGAGCTGCTGGAGGCCACGGTGGCCGCGCTGCCGGCGGCGCGGCCGCGCTACCTCATGGGTGTGGGCTCCGTGCCCGCCCTGCTGGCGGGGATTGCGCGGGGCGTCGACCTCTTCGACTGCGCGCTGCCCACCCGGGTGGCCCGCACCGGCGTGGTCTTCACGGCGACCGGCCGCCTCAACCTGCGCAACGCGGCCTTCCGCACGGACCTGGCGCCGCCGGATCCCGACTGCCCTTGCCGGGTCTGCGCCCGCACCACCCGCGCGTACCTGCGGCACCTGTTTGCGGCCGACGAGATGCTGGGGCCCCGGCTCGCCACGTACCACAACGTCTTCTTCCTCCAGCGGCTCGTGGGGCAGGCCCGGGCGGCCATCGCGGCGGGCACGTACGCCTCCTGGCAGGCGGCGGTGCTGGCGCGCTATCGGAGCGCCTGGTAGACGGGCTCAGCCGCCGGGGCGGGCAGGAGACGGCCGGCCCGACGGGTAAACTCTGTGCGCCGGACGCAGCCATTGCGACCATGAGGAGGACCGATGCCGCCACTGTTGCAGACCCAGCAGTCGCAGATCCCGCTGATCGCCATCTACGTCCTGTTCTTCGCGCTGATCTACCTGCTGATGATCCGGCCGCAGCGGGTGCAGCAGCGCAAGCGGCGTGAGATGCTGAACGCCCTGAAGCGGGGCGACCGCGTGGTCACCATCGGCGGGCTGCACGCGACGATCGCCGACATCAAGGACGACGTCCTGACCCTGGACCTGGCGCCCAACGTGCGGGTGAAGGCGGACCGCGGCGCGGTGAGCTACGTGCGGTCGCGCAGCGAGAAGGCCGAGGAGTGATGGGCGCGGCGACTCCCGGGCCCACCCTCGACGACGTCAAGCGGGACCCCGAGGTCGAGGCGTTCATCCAGAAGGCCAACGAGTCCCTGGGGGTCATCGGGTACACGGAGCACGGTGGCCGCCACGCCACCCTCACGGCGAACATCGCGGCCAACGTCTTGCGCCGCCTGGGCCACGACGAGCGCACGGTGCAGCTGGCGGCCATTGCCGCCTACCTCCACGACATCGGCAACCTGGTCAGCCGGCAGAACCACGAGCACACGGGCGCCGTGCTGGCCGACCGGATCCTGCAGCGGCTGGGCATGCCCGCCGACGAGCGGGCCGTGGTCATGGGCGCCATCGGCAACCACGAGGAGGCCCATGGGGAGCCGATCAGCGCCGTGGGCGCGGCGGTGATCCTGGCCGACAAGTCCGACGTGCACCGCACCCGCGTGCGCAACCCCGAGCCCCAGACCTTCGACATCCACGACCGGGTCAACTACGCCGTGCAGCACTCCTTCCTGCGGGTGGACGAGAAGAGCAAGACGGTGACGCTGGAGCTGACGATCGATACGGCCATCTCCCAGGTGATGGAGTACTTCGAGATCTTCCTGGGGCGGATGCTCATGTGCCGGCGCGCCGCCGCCTTCCTGGGCTGCGACTTCAAGCTGGTGATCAACGGCTCGAAGCTGCTCTGAGTCCGGGTGCCGTCTTCGGGAATCCCACTGGCGCGTCGGGCGTTGACATGCAGCGATGCGACGTACGCTGATCGTCCTGCCGCTGTACAACGAGGAAGCCACGCTGCCGCAGGTACTGGCGGAGGTCCGCGCCGCGGCGCCGCAAGCGGACGTGCTGGTGGTGGACGACGGGTCCACCGACCGGTCGCCGGAGATCCTGCGGGCGCATCCCGACCTGGCCGTCCTGCGCCATCCGCGCAACCAGGGCTACGGGCAGTCGCTGATCGACGGGTTCGCCTACGCCCTGGCCCAGCGGTACGAGGCCGTGGTCACCATCGACTGCGACGCCCAGCACGAGCCGCGGCAGATCCCGCAGTTCCTCGCGGCGCTGGCCGACGCGGACATCGTCTCGGGGAGCCGGTACCTGGACCCCGCGGCGGGCGGCGACCCGCCACCGCCGGACCGGCGGGCGCTCAACGCCGAGATGACCGCGCGGCTGCGGGCGCTCACCGGCTACCCGTTGACCGACGCGTTCTGCGGCTTCAAGGCCTACCGCGCCACGGCCCTGCGCCTCTTCCAGCTCGACGAGCCGTCCTACGGGCTGCCCCTGCAGGTGTGGATCCAGGCGGCGGCGCACCGGTTGCGCGTGGTGGAGCTGGCCGTGCCGCGGATCTACAAGAACCCGCACCGCCGGTTCTGGGGCGGGCTCGACGACGTCGAGGTGCGCCGGCAGTACTACCACAGGGTCCTCGAGCAGGAGGTGCGCCGGTGGCTCGTGTCCTCGCCGTAGGGCCGCATCCCGACGACGTGGAGATCGGCATGGGCGGCACCATCGGCCTGCTCCGGGTCCAGGGCCACGAGGTGGTGATCTGTGACCTGACCAACGGCGAGCCCACGCCCATGGGCACCCCGGAGCGCCGGGCCCAGGAGGCGGCAGAGGCGGCCCGGGTGCTGGGCGTGCGCCGTATCACGCTGGACTTTCCGAACCGGGCGCTGGAAGCGACGCTGGAGGCGCGGCGGGCGCTGGCCGAGGTGATCCGCGAGGTGCGGCCCGACGTGCTGTGCCTGCCCTACTGGGTCGACGCGCATCCCGACCACGTGGCCGCATGCGCCATCGGCGAGGCGGCGCGTTTCTGGGCGAAGCTGACCAAGACCGACATGCGCGGCGAGCCGCACTACCCGGCCCGGGTGTACCATTTCTTCAGCACCCACTACCGGCTGCACGTGCAGCCGGCGTTCGTGGTGGACATCACGCCCTACATGGACACGAAGATGGCGGCCGTGGCCGCCTACGCCTCGCAGTTCAACGACGCCCGCGGGACCAGCTGGATCCTGGACGCCATCCGCACGGCGTGCGCGTACTACGGCCAGCTCATCGGCCGCCCGTTCGGCGAACCCTTCGCGTGCCGCGAGGTGATCGGCGTGGCGCGCTGGGACGGGCTGATCTGATGGCGACCTCCGCGTCCTGGCCGGCGCTCGACCTGGAGATCCCGGCGACCTCGCCGGCGGCGGTGGCCGCACCGCCGTTTCGCGCGTGGCTCGCCCTCGCCCGCGACGCGCGCGACCGGCTGGCCGCGGCGACCGTGCCCATCGGGGAGGTGGCCCTGCACGCGTGGCGGCGGCAGGCCCGGGCCGAGACGCTGGCCCTGGCGTGGGCCTACACGCGCAGCCTGGGCGTTGCGGTGGCGTCTGCCGGCTCCCCGGACGCGGCGACCGAGGCCGACCTGCTCCTGGCCACCGGGCACCAGCCGGTGTTCGTGCACCCCGGCATCTGGATCAAGGTGCTCGCCATGAGCCGGCTCGTCCCCCCCGGCAGGGTAGGCCTCCACTGCGTCGTGGACACCGACGCGCTCGAGGTGGTCGCCGCCGACGTGCCCGCGATGGCCGACGGGCGACTGGTGCGCACCCAGGTGGTGCTCGCCCGGGCAGACCCCGACGTCCCGGTCGAGGCGATGCCGGCGCCGTCGCCGGACGCCTGGCGCGCCTTCCTGGCCGAGATCGATGACCGGGTGCGGACGCTCGACGCGCCCGAGGTGCTGGCCGGCTGGGAGCGGGCGCGGGCGCTCCCGCCGCCGCCAGCGAGCGGCGGGCTGGCCGGTGCGGTGACCTGGGCACGCCGCACGCTGGAAGGCCCGCGGCCCTACGTCGACCTGCCCGTGTCCCATCTGCACCGGACCGGGGCCTTCCGCCGGTTCTGCTGGGCCATCGTGCGCGAGGCGCGGCGCTTCGCACAGGTGCACAACGCGCAGCTGGCCGCGTATCGCGAGCACTACGGGGTGCGGACGACGGCGCAGCCGTTTCCCGACCTGCTGGTCGACGACCGCAGGGTCGAGACGCCGTTCTGGATCGTGCAGGAGGGCCGGCGCCGGCCGCTGCTGGTGGAGGTGGCCACGGGCCGCCTGCTGGCGGGCGACGTCCCGGTCGGCCGGATCCCCGACGACCCCGACGACGCGGCGTTCGCCGCGCTGCCCATCCGGCCCCGCGCGATGACGCTCACCGCCTTCGTGCGGCTGGGCGTGGCGGATCTGTTCGTCCACGGGCTGGGGGGCGGGCGCTACGACCGGGCCACCGACGCGATCGCGCGCGCCTTCTTCGGCATCGCGCCCCCGCCGTACGCGACGGTGACCGCCACGCTCTGGTTGCCGTTCGCCGACGCCGGGCAGGCGGCCGACGAGCGGCGCAGGTTGCACCGGCTGCTGCTCGACCTGCGGCACAACCCCGACCGCTTCCTCCCCGCGCACGACGGGCCGCACCGCGCGTTGGTGGAGGAGAAGTGGGCGCTGATCCGTCGGCTGGACCGTGGCGAGGCACGCACACGGCGCGAGCGGCGGCAGGCCACGGCGCGCATCCGCGAGATCAACACGATCCTGCAGGTGCAGGTGGCCGACCGCGTGGCCGCCGTGCAGGACGCGCTGCGGCGGCTCGACCGTCTCGCCCGGGATGCGGAGGTCACCACGGCGCGGACCTACCCGTTCGTGCTCTTCCCCGTGGAGGCCGTGGAACGCCTGGTGGACCTGCTGGAGACCGACGCCGCCGGCCCCACCCGCGGCTGAGGCGCGTGTGAGGGCGCACGGCCCGGCCTACGCGGTGGAGGCCGCAGGCGTGGCCAGGGCGTTCGACCACCGCCCCGTCCTGCGCGGGGTGGACCTGCGCGTGCGGACCGGCGAGACGGTGGCGGTGCTGGGCGCCAACGGCGCGGGCAAGTCCACCCTGCTGCGCATCCTCGCATCGGTGCTGCGGCCCACCCGCGGCACGGTCGTCTGGTTCGGGGACCCGGACGCGCCCGCGGCCAGCGTGCGGCGGCGGCTCGCGCTGGTCCCGCACGAGTCGCTCCTCTACGATGGCCTCACCGTGGAAGAGAACCTGCGCTTCTTCGCGGGGCTCTACGGGCTGCCGTCGGCGCGGGCGGCCGAGGTGCTGGAGGCGTTGGGCCTGGGTGCCCTGCGCACGCGGCGGGCCCGCGTGCTCTCCCGCGGACAGCGCCAGCAGGTGGACCTGGCGCGGGCGCTGCTGCACGATCCGGTGCTGTTGCTGCTGGACGAGCCGTTCACCGGCCTCGACCTGGAGGCGGCGGCGCGCCTGGCGGCGACGCTGCGCGCGATCGGCGCGAGCCGCACGGTGATCTTCGCCACCCACGATCCCGCGCAGGCGCGCGCCCTGGCCGACCGGGCGGCGGTGCTGCGGGGAGGCCGGGTGGCGGTGGTCGAGCCCGCGGCGGCACTGGACGACGCCGCGCTCGCGGCGTGGTTCCGGGAGGCGCTGGCGTGAGAGAGCTCTGGCTGCTCGTGGCGAAGGACCTGCGCGTGGAGTGGCGGACGCGCGAGCTCACCGGGGCCATGGCCCTGCTGGCGTTGCTGCTGGTGGTGGTGCTGTCCGGGCTGGGGAGCGCGCCGCGGGCGGCGGCCGCAGCCATGTGGGTGACGTACACGTTTGCCGCCGCGCTGGGTTTTGCGCGCCTGTTCGCGGTGGAGCGGGATCAGCTGCTGGCCCTGCGCCTGGCGCCGGTGGACGCCGGCGTCGTGGTGCTGGCCAAGGCTCTCGCCAGCTGGGCCGCGCTCACGGTGGTGCAGGTGGTGTCGGTGCCGGCGTTCGCCGTGCTCTCCAGCGAGGCGGTGGGGCGGCACGCGTGGCGGCTGGCGCCGGTGCTGGTCACAGGCGGCGCCGGGCTGGCCGCGGCGGGCGCGCTGTTCGGCGGGCTGGTGACGCTGGCCCGGGTGCGCGAGGCGCTGCTGCCGGTGTTGCTGCTGCCCGTGGCCGTGCCGGTGCTTGCGGCCGCCACCGCGGCGACGGCGGAGCTCCTCGAGGGCGCGCCGCTGGCGGCGGTGGCACCGCAATTGCAGGTGCTGGGGGCCTTTGCTATGCTCGTTGGCGCAGCCAGCGTGCTGTTGTTCGATCACCTCGTCGAGGAATGACCGTGCCCGTCCAGCCGGGAGCGCGCGTGTGCGGCTGCTGCTGACCCTCGGCGTGGCACTGGTCCTGGTGGGCGCGGCCTCGGCGCTCCTGCTGGCGCCCGAGGAAGCGATCCAGGGTGTTCCGCAGCGCATCATGTACGTGCACGTGCCCAGCGTGCTCGTCGCCTACCTGGCCCTGGGCGTGGTGGGGCTGGCCAGCGGCCTCTTCCTGCGTCGGCGCGACCCCGCCTGGGACCGGCTGGCCCTGGCGGCCGCGGAACTCGCCGTGCTGTTCATCACGCTGACGTTGGTGACGGGCGCGCTGTGGGGCCGACCGGTGTGGGGGGTGTGGTGGACGTGGGACGCGCGCCTGACGACCACGCTCGTCCTCTGGTTCGTCTACGTCGGCTACCTGGCGCTGCGGGCGTGGGCGCCGGGCGAGCGCGGCGCGCGGGCCGCCGCCGTGCTCGGCATCGTGGGGCTGCTGGACGTGCCGCTCATCCACTGGTCGGTGGTCTGGCTGCGCACGCTCCATCCCCAGGCCACCGTGTTCCGTCCCGAGGGGCCAGCGCTGCCTGCGAGCATGCTGGCGCCGCTCGTGGCCAACACCGTGGCCTTCCTCGTGCTGGCGGCGGCGCTGCTGCGCGTGCGGGTCCGGCAGGAGCGGGCGCTGGCGGCCGCCGTCGAGGCCCTGGAGTCCGCAGGGTGATGGGGGAGGAGCCCGTGGTGGCAGCCGCGACGACAGGGTCGCCCCGGGGAGCGCCGGGCGTCGGCAGGATGCTGGCGCTGCAGAGGCCACAACCGCCGGTGGGCAGCGCGGCGGTGCGCGGCGTGCCGGCGCCGGGAGGCCGCGGATGATCTTCGTGGTGCTGGCCTACCTGGCGGTGGTCGTCGGGGTGGGCTGCTACGTGCTGACGCTGTTCGCCCGGCAGCGCCTCGTGCGTGAACTGGTCGACGCGTCGCGTCCGTCAGCCAACGAGGGCGTGCCGGTGCTCCGCGACGCACGCGAGCGGTGATCCCCATGAGTCCCAGGCGGAAACTCGCGGTCGCCGGAGCGCTGGTCGTGGCCGCGCTGGCCCTGGCTGCCTACCAGGGGGTGCGCTCGGCCACCGTGTACTACCTGACGCCCGGTGAGTTCGCCGGCCGTCCCGACCTCCACCGGGCGCGGGTGCGGCTGGCCGGGACCGTGCAGCCGGGATCCGTGGCCAGGAGCGCGGGGCAGGTCCAGTTCACGCTGACCGATGGCACCACCGCCTACCGCGTGACCTTTGCCGGGGTGCTCCCGGACCTGTTCGCCGAGGGCCGGCAGGTGCTCGTCGAAGGGCGTCTGGTCGAGGGGCGGATCTTCCAGGCGACGCAGGTGATCTCGACGCACCCGACCGAGTACAGGGAGCGGTACCCGGAGCGCTAGGGCGATGGCCGGACGGCACGCGCCATCGGGGGTCAGCGGGTCACGGCCGGTGCGCGGCAGCAGGCGATGGTGTGCACCCGGCGGACAGCGCGCGCGTGCCCGCATCGAGAGCACGCCGCAGGACGCGCGGGGGGCCAGAGAGCGCTCGTGAGCGCGGTGAGCCTCGTACTGCTGTTGGGGGTTGGCTGGCTCGTCGTGGGCATCGCGCTCTGGCGACTGGTCGGTGAACTGGAGCGCCTCGACCACGCCCTGGCATCGCGCGGGCGTTCGGGAGCAGGGTGGAGCGGACGTGGCGGGTGAGATCGGCCGGTTCGCCGTGCTGGCCGCTGTGGTCACCGCGGCCTACGGCATCCTCGTCACCGTCCTGGGCATCCGGCGGCGGCACGAGGGGCTGCTGGAAGCCGGGCGCCGCGCGGCGGTGGCGTGGGCGCTGCTCGTGGCGCTGGCCGCGGCAGCCCTGTGGACGGCGCTCGTGCAGCGTGACTTCTCGGTGCGGTTCGTCGCGGTGGCCAGCGAGTCGACCCAGCCGCTGTTCTACACGATCACCGCGTTCTGGGGCGGCCACGACGGTGCCCTCCTGCTGTGGGCCCTCGTGCTGGCCGGCTACCTGGTGGCCGGCGTGCGCGCGCTGCGCGCGCATCCGGCGCTGCAAGCGCCGGCGACCGTGGTGCTCCTGGCCGTGGCGCTGTTCTTCTCGGGGATGCTGGCGTGGGCCAGCGACCCGTTCGCGCGCCTGGTGCCCCCGCCGCCCGACGGGCAGGGGCTGAACCCGCTGTTGCGCAACCCGTGGATGGCCGCGCACCCCCCGACGCTCTACCTGGGGTTCGTGGGCATGACCGTGCCGTTCGCCATCGTGGTCGCCGCGCTGGTCACCGGCCGTCTGGACGACACGTGGGTGGTGCTGGCGCGCCGCTGGGTGCTGGTGGGCTGGATCTTCCTCTCGCTGGGGCTGCTGTTTGGCGCCAAGTGGTCGTACGTGGTGCTGGGCTGGGGCGGCTACTGGGCATGGGATCCGGTGGAGAACGCGGCGCTCATGCCGTGGCTGGTGGCCACGGCGTTCCTCCACTCGATCCAGGTGCAGGAGCGGCGCGGGCTGCTGGCCACGTGGAACGTCGCGCTGGTCATCCTGGCCTTCGCGTTGACGCTGTTTGGCACGTTCCTGGTGCGCAGCGGCGTGATCGCGTCGGTGCACGCGTTCGCGCTGTCGGCCGTCGGCCCCGCGTTCCTGGGCTTCCTGGCGGTGGTCCTGCTGGCCGGCTTCGGCCTGCTGGCCTGGCGGTGGGATCAGCTGCGCCGCCCGGCGACCATCGAGGCCGTGCTCAGCCGCGAGACGGCCTTCCTGGCCAACAACCTGCTGCTGGTGGCCGCGACCGCCGTGGTCTTCGTGGGCACGGTCTTCCCGGCCGTGACGGAAGCCCTGGAGGGCGTGCGGAGTACGGTGGGCCCACCGTACTTCAACCGCGTGCTGACGCCCATCGCGCTGGCCCTGCTGCTGCTCATGGCCATCGGGCCGCTCCTGCCCTGGCGACGCGCCTCCCGTGAACAGCTGGTGCGGACCTTCGCCTGGCCGGCGGCCGTCGCCGCCGCCGGCGGCGGGATCCTCGCCGCGGCGGGCGTCCGGGCCCCGGTGGCGCTGGGGGTCTTCGTCCTGGCGCTGTTCGTCCTGGCGACGATCGGGCTGGAGCTCGTCCGCGGCGTGCGGGTACGTGCCGCCCGCGGCGAGCCTGTGCTCACCGCGCTGGGGCAGCTGCTCTGGCACAACCGCCGTCGGTACGGCGGCTACGCTGCCCACCTCGGCGTCGTGCTCATGCTGGCGGGCATCGCGGGCAGCAGCGCCTTCGCCACGCAGCAACAGGCCACGGTGGCTCCCGGCGAACGGTTTCAGCTCGGTGCATATCTCTTCGAGTTTCGGGGGCTGGCTGGCGCGCAGCGCCCTGGGATCGACGTGGTGGAAGCGGAGGTGCGGGTGTGGCGGGGCGCCCGGGACCTGGGCGTCCTGCGTCCCCGCCGGCTGTTCTACCGGGCGCAGGAGCAGCCGATGCACGAGGTGGCGATCAGGTCCTCGCCGCGCGAGGATCTCTACGCGATCCTGGCCGACTGGACGCCGGACGGTCGGGCCACGCTGCGGGTGCTGATCCACCCGCTGGTATCGTGGCTGTGGGCCGGCGGGGCGGTGCTGGCCGCCGGCGCGCTGCTGGCGGCGCTGCCAGAGCGGCGCCGGCAGGCGCGCGTGCTCCCGGTGGGCGAGCCGGCCCCATCGCCCGCGGTAGGGGCGCCGTGAGCGGCATCGGCCTGCCCGACGCGCTCGTGTTCCTGGTGGCCGCAGCGCTCGCGTGGTACCTCCTGGCGCCCGTTGCGCGCCGCAGGACGCGGGCAGTCGACGACGCGCGCGCCGGCCAGGCCGACGCGCCCACGCTGCGCGCCCTCGCCGAGCGCGAGCTCGACCGGCCCGTCACGTCGAGCGATGCCGACGACCTCGCGCCGCCCGCGGCGCTGGAGGAGGACGGCGCACGGCTGCGGCAGCTGGACGGGGCGTCGCGGCGCGAGGAGGCCGTACCGTGACAGGCGCCCGACCGTGGGTCCGCCAGGCATGCGAGACCGGTGCGCCCGCGGCGCCGGGGCGCGCACACAGGTCCAGGTGGCGGCCGTCGCAGCCGGCGCGCGCCGCGGCCACGGCGATCGCTGCGGTCGGGATGATACTCGCGGTCTGGACCGGGCCGGTCTGGCCGGCGACGGTGCGTGGGACCGTGCTCGCGACGTCGTCCGCGGTCGATGGCGGCGCCGGGGCGGTCACCGGGATCGTGCGCAACGGCACGAGCGGCCGGCCGGCCGCCGGGCAGGAAGTCACCCTGGTGTCCATCGGCAGCACGGGGGCTCAGCCCACGTCCGACGCGCGCACCGACGCCGCCGGCCGCTTCGCGTTTCGCGGGCTGCCCGACGGCCGCTACCTGATCCAGGCAAACCATCAGGGAGTACCGTACGCGGTCCACGCGGTCGTGGCCGGTGGTCCGGTCCACGTGGCCCTCACGGTGTACGACGCGGCGCCCGACGTGCCGCTGCGCGTGGCGTTGCTTGGGGTGGCGGTCGAGGTGCACGCCGGCTACGTGCGGGTCTCGGAGGTGGTGCACCTGCGCAACGCCACCACCCGTACGTTCCTGGGCGACGTCGCCGTGCCCCTGCCGCCGACGGCCCGGTACGTCGCGTATCATGCCGGCTTCGACCGGCCGCGCACCGCATCCGGCGAGATCCGGGACCGACTCGTCGTGCGCCCGGGCGCTCACCAGCTGTCGTTCAGCTACGCGGTGGCGGGCGCCGGCACGGTGTCCCTGGATCGCCGGGTGCGGCTGCCGGTCGATCGGGCAGTGGTGTTCGTCACCGCCCCGGCCGAGGTGCGCTCGCCGCAGTTCCGGCCGGCACCCGACGTCGACATGGATGGTGGCCGGTACACGCGGGCCTGGGCCAGGGCGGTGCCCCCGGGCGACCTCGCGTTGCGCGTGGTGGGCGTGCCGCCGCTGCGGCGATGGCCCGCGCCTGCAGCGGCGGCGGCGCTGGCGGGCGTGCTCCTGGTGGGCCTGACGTGGGCGTTACGGCGGCAGACCTGACGACAGGCGCCCGGACGTCCTCGCGCGCCGGGGAGGAGTTGCCCCGGGGGCGTGGAATCGTTCCTGCCGTTGACGATGACACCTGTTCGCTCGCTGACGACCGCGCTGCGCGTGCTCCCCGCGATCGTCGCCGTCGCCGTGGTCGCTGCCGGATGCCAGCCCACCGTGCGCGTACGCGGCGAGGCGGCGACGGTCGGTGCTGGCTTGGGGCAGCAGCCGGTGCTGCGGCCGCTGGTGGAGGGCAAGCCGGCGTTCAAGCCGTCGGCCGCGCGCGGGCGGGCCACCTTCGAGCGCGTCTGCGCCGTCTGCCACGGAGACGAGGGGTTTGGCGACGGGCCTGCGGCCGCCGGCCTCACCTCGCCGCACAAGAACCCGCTCACCGACTTCTTCGCGCTGTGGGGCATCCAGATTCGCGGTGAGAAGATCCCGTCCCGGCCCGCCAACTTCCACAACCAGATCGCCATGCGCCTGAACGCCCCGTGGGTGCTCTTCGAGACGATCAAGCTCGGCAGGCCCCACACGGCCATGCCGGCCTTCGGGCGGAAACCGGCCTACGGGGCCAACAAGGGGCCGGCGACCCTCACCGACGAGCAGATCTGGGACGTGCTCTTCTACGCCTGGACGTTCTCCACCACGCCGCAGGCGATCGCGCGCGGCCGCGAGATCTACCAGACGCGGGCGCTGGAGATCGGCGGGGGCCGCACCGCCACCTGCGCCGACTGCCACGGTCCCGCCGGGGACGGGCGCGGTGGCCGGCTGTCCGAGGAGATGGCGGCGCGGGTGTGGGGCTGGCGCGAAGGGGTCGGCGCCGGGATCTTCACCGACGCCAACTTCCTGGCGGCCCGCAAGCCCACCGAGCTCTTCCAGCGGATCGCCGACGGGCGCGGCCTGATGCCCGGGTACCGGGGCCGGCTGGAGGAGGACGAGATCTGGGCGCTGGTGGACTACGTGCGGACGTTCATGTACGAGTACGCACCGCCGCGCGGACAGCAGCCGTGAGGCCCGCGGCGGGTCCGGCCGCCATCCCACTTCCCGGGCTGGACGGCGGCTGTGTATGCTGGAGACGGTGACCTGCTGATGGCGCACGACCGTGCCATGGATCGTCGGCGCTTCCTGCGCGCCGCGGCGTCCCTGCCGCTGGCAGCGGGGCTCGTGGCGTTCGCCTCGCCGCTGCTGCGGTTCCTCAAGCCCAACGTGGACCCCTTCGACGTGCTGCAGCCCACCAGGCACGACCCGCCGGCCGGCGAGCCGGTCGTGGCGGCCACCCTGGCCGAGTTGCAGAAGCCCTGGGACTTCAAGTACTTCGTCTACACTCAGAAGTACCCCCAGTACACGCCCGAGGGGTTCCGCAGCGCCTCGGTCCCCGGCGTGGCGATCCGCCTGCCGGCCAAGATCCGCATGCCGTGGGACTGGGTGCGCGCCACGGGTGAGACGCCGCAGTTCACCGAGAGCGAGATCATCGTGTTCTCGCGGATCTGCCCGCACCTGGGCTGCATCTACAACTTCGTGCAGGACTGGCGCGAGATCACCGCCGGCTACGGCGGCTACGTGCCGCCCAGGGAGCGCCAGCACGCGCTCATGGGCTGCCCGTGCCACCTCAGCATCTACGACCCGGCCGACCCCGAGATGCCGGGCCGGGTGCTCTCCGGCCCGGCCCCGCGGCCGCCGCGCACGTTCTTCTACACCATCGAAGGCGACCGGGTGCTGGTGCGGCGCGTCGAGCCGGGCGGGATCGCGTAGCCTCAATCCGCACCACCGTGACGAGGACCGATGGCCAGGGTCTGGGACAACCTGCGTGAGTGGTACCGGGACCGTCGCAGCCGGCTGGACCTGTTCGACGAGACGCTGGTCACCCGGCAGGCCAACCCCTTCTACCTGCTGGGGCCGATGCTCTACTACTTCTGGCTCGTTACGGTGGTCAGCGGGATCCTGCTCATGTTCTGGTACGAGCCCACCCCCGAGGGCGCGTACAACTCCATCCTGCACATCCAGCACGCGGTGCCGCTGGGATGGCTGATCCGCGGCGTGCACAAGTACGCGGCCGACGGCGTGATCCTCTGCATCATCCTGCGCATCTACCGCATGTACTTCCTGGGGGAGTACAAGCGCCCCGGCGAGCTGAGCTGGATGTGGGGGTTCGCCGGGTTGGTCCTGGCCATGATCTCGGGGATCACCGGCTACCTGCTCATCTGGAACCAGCGGGCGTTCTGGGCGGCCAAGACGGTGCTCACGGTGCCGGTGTACTTCGACGAGCTCACCGCCAAGATCCCGGTCATCGGCGAGCGGTTCAACCTCGGCTCCATGATCGCCTACCTGTTCCTGGGCGGGCCGGCCATCGGCGCCGCCACCCTGACGCGCTTCTACGCCCTGCACTTCGGCATCTCGCTGGTGCTGCTCATCGTCATCGAGGTCTTCTACTACCGCACGCGGCGTCAGCGCCTGAACATGTCGCTCTTCCCCATCCTGGTGTTCTCGGCCATGCTGGTGTACATCTCGTGGGCGCTGCCCGCGGAGCTGGGCCGCCGCGCCGACCCGAACCGGACGCCCCTGCCGATCCTCTCCGACTGGTACTTCCTGGCGCTCTACCAGTACGTGAAGTACACGCCGCCGCTGTGGGCCGGGCTGGGCCCGGGCCTGCTCATTGGCTTCGGCATGCTGGTACCGTTCCTCGACCGCAGCAAGGGCCGGCGGCCCCTGGAGCGCCCGTTCTTCTTCGTCGTGGGGCTGCTGGCCCTGATCTACTTCCTGGTCTTCACAGCGCTCATCCTGTTCAACATCGCCGTGATCGAGCGCGAGCCGCCGCTGGTGCTGCTCGTCACCACCGTCGTGCTCTCCCTGGCCTTCGTCTGGGAGATCCGCTACCGGCGGCGGCAGGCGCGCGCCGCAGCCCAGGCGCAGGCGGCGCCGCCGGCGCCCGCGCGCGCGGCGGCGCACTAGGGGCCGTGGGCCGGCTGCTGGGGTCGGTGGTGGCGTTCGCCGTGGCGGTGGAGAGCTTCTCACGCCTGTGGCAGGGCGTGCGGGCGGCGCTCGAGGGGCACCGGCTCTACGGGCCCGGGGCGGCGCTGGCCTGGATGGCCGCCTTCTGGATCAGTTTGGGCTACCTGGCGTTCGTCATCTACGCCGCCGACCGGGCGGCGGGACGCACCCGGCGGCCCATGCCGCTGTTCGACCGGTGGCTGGACCGCCGGGCGGGCCGCCCGTCGGGAGGAGCTGACGTATCGTGACCGAGGAGCACCGCAGGTACGCCACGGGGATCGTCGGCCTCGCCGCCATCGGCGTGGCGTGCGCGATCCTGATCGTGCTCGGCGAGGCCATGGGCAGCCCCGACCGTCGGGTGTTCTGGCAGCTGGGCGGGGCCGCGTTGGGCGTGCTCTTCGTCGTCTACGGGCTGATCCTGCTGCTGCTGCGCAAGCTGGGGACGATCGGGCCGCGGCGCGCCGAGGCGGAAGACGACCTGCGCGGGCGCTGGGTCAAGCCCGTGCCGTAAGGGGGCCACTGTGTACCGGAAAGCCCTGACCGCCCTCCAACGCTTCACCCTCCGGCTGGACGTGGCCATCAACCGCGTCTACCCGTCGGACTGGAACCCGCTCTACTACACGGGCGGGCTCGCCAACCTGTTCCTGTTCATCCTGGTCCTCTCGGGCATCTTCATCTTCTTCTACTACGTGCCGAGCCTGACCGGCGCCCACCCCTCGGTGGCCTACCTCACCGAGCAGGTCCCCTACGGCGGGCTGATCCGGGGCATCCACCGGTACGCGGCCGACGCCTTCATCGTGGCGGCCCTGCTGCACCTGTTCCGCAACTGGTTCACCGACCGGTACCTGTTCTCGCGCGACTCCCCGTGGATCTCGGGCATGTTCCTGTTGATCTTCGGCGGGTTCGTGGGCGCCACCGGGTACATCCTGGTGTGGGACGAGCGGGCCCTGGCGGTGCTGGGGCTGTTCGACGACATGCTGCGGGCCATCCCGGCGGTGGGCGACTGGCTGGCCAGTCTGCTGCTGGGCGGTCGCGGGCTGTCGGAGGGCACGCTGCCCCGCATCCTGCTGCTGCACGTGGGCCCGGCGTCGTTGCTCTACGTGCTGCTGTGGTGGCACTACGTGCGCCTGCGGCACCCCAAGGTGTGGCCGCCCGCCACCTGGGTGCTGGTCAGCCTGGGGCTGGTGACCCTGCTCGCCGCGGTGATCCCGGCGGTCAGCGGCGCGCCCGCGCAGCCCGGGACCCGGCCCGAGGCGATGCCGCTGGACGTCTTCTTCCTGCTGCCGTTCTGGCTGGCGGGCCTGCTCCCGCCCGGCCTGGTGGTGGCGCTGGTGGCGGTCACCCTGGGCGCGGGATTCGTGATCCCGTACCTGGGGCGCGAGGCCCCGCAGGAGATGGGGGTACGGCACGCGGGCGTCGCGCAGGTGATCGACGGCAACTGCACGGGCTGCGAGCTGTGCTACTACGACTGTCCGTACAACGCCATCGTGATGGTGCCCTCGCCCCATCCCGGGCTGTCGCGGGCGGCGGCCAGCCGGAAGCTGCTGGCGGTGGTGATCGACTCGCGGTGCGTCGAGTGCGGCATCTGCATCGGCGCATGCCCCTTCGAGGCCCTGGAGCTGCCGAGCCTGCTGGAGGCCGACGTGACGCGCCGCGTGCAGGAGGCGGTGGCGGTGGCGGAGGCGGTGCGGGCATGAGCACGCAGGCGGCGACCGTCCGCGGCGGCGCGGCGCCCAAGATCGTGGGCTTCGTGTGCGACTGGGCGGTGGCGACCGCCGACCTGGTCGATGGGGCCGGCCGGTTGCTGGCGTATCCGTCGGTGGTGCTCATCCGCATCCCGTGCTCGGGGTTCATCCGCCCGGGCTGGCTGGAAGACGCCCTCAAGGCGGGCGCCGACGGCGTCTTCGTGGTCGGGTGTCCCTACGGGGACTGCCTGAACCGCGAAGGGAACTACCTGATGCGCGAGCGCATCGACCAGCTGCAGCGGCGGCTGGCGCGGCGGAAGGTGCCGGCCGAGCGCCTGCAGATGCTGGCCCACGGGCTGCACGACCGCGAGGCGTTCCTGGCCGACGTCGCAGCCATGGTCGAGCGCCTGCAGGCGCTGGGCGCGGGCGCCGCCGCAGGGGGACCGGCGCGACGTCCGGCGGCCGCGCGCGCGCCCGCGGAGGAGGGAGGGGCATGAAGCGCCCGCTGCGGGTCTGGCTGGCGTACCTGCTCTTCTACGTGTTCTTCTTCCTGCTGCTGGCGTTCGTGGCCTCGTTCGGCCTCATCGCCGAAGCCTGAGCCCCTCGGGGCGCGGCGGCGGTCTGTGCGGTCCGGACTCCCTGGCGTCGTGGCGGTTGCCGTCGTGGCGCTGGTCGCGACAGGGTGCGGGGTGCGGCGCGCCGCGCCAGCGCTGCCGCCGGCGGTCGTGGACGTGGTGGCCCGCGAGTGGGCGTTTGCGCCCGCGTCGCTGGCGGTGGCGGCCGGACGCATCGCGGTGCGCCTCAAGAACGAGGGGCTGGTGGAGCACAACCTGGTCGTCGACGGCGTGCGCGGAGCCCAGATCGAGGGTGTGCCGCCCGGCGGGGAGGCGACGGTCGCGTTCGAGCTCGAGCCGGGGACCTACGTGGCCTACTGCAGCATCCCCGGCCACCGCGAGGCCGGCATGACGCTGACCATCCGGGTGGCGCGATGAGCGTGGCGCTCGACCTGCAGGAGATCTATCGGCCCGTCGCCGACGACCTCGAGAGGCTGTACGAGCTGCTGCACCGTGAGCTGCGCAGCGACGACCCGTTCGTGGGCGAGCTGGTCGCGCACGTGCTGGCCGCGCGGGGGAAGCTGGTCCGGCCGGCGCTGGCGCTGCTGTCGGCCGCGGCGGCGGGCGGCGCCGACGAGCAACGCCTGTGGCTGGCCGGCACGGTCGAGCTGATCCACATCGCCTCGCTGATCCACGACGACGTCATCGACGCCGCCGACCTGCGCCGCGGCGTCTCCACCGTCAACGTGCTGTGGGGCAACCAGCTGGCGGTGCTGCTGGGCGACTACCTGTTCGCCACCGCCTTCGACCTGGTGAGCCGGATGCGGCACCCGCAGGTGGCGCCCACGATCGCGCGGGCGGCGGTGGCGATGAGCGAGGCGGAGATCCTGGCGACCAAGGTGGGGGGCGAGCCCTACGAGGACGACGCCATCTACTTCCGCATCATCGAGGGCAAGACCGCACGCCTGGTCGCCGCGGCCTGCCGGGCAGGCGCGCTGGTGGCCGGCGCCGGGCCCGCGGTCGCCGACGCGCTGGAGGCGTTCGGCCTGGCCTGGGGGATGTGCTTCCAGATCACCGACGACGCGCTGGACCTGGTGGGCGACCCGCAGGCTATGGGGAAGCCCATCGGGAGCGACATCGACACGGGGAAGACGACGCTCCCCGTGATCGCCGCGCTGCGCGCGGCGCCCCCCGGTGACCGCGACCGTCTCCGGGCGCTGGTGCGCGGGGAGGCCGGCGGGCTTGCCGACCTCCAGGCGCTCGTCCACCGCTACGACGGCGTCCGGCAGGCGCTGGAGGTTGCGCGCACGTACGCGGACCGGGCCGTGGCGGCCCTGCAGCCGCTGCCGCCTGGCCCCGCACGGGCCAGCCTGGAGGCGCTGACAGCGTTCGTGCTGGTGCGGGCGCGATGAGTTCCCCGAGCGCACCCCGGAAACGGTCGGAGACGTCGCGCCGGCGCCGCGCAGCCGGGCCCGACGGCAGGCGCGCCCGGCGGGTGGTGTCCGCGGGCGGTGACCGCCCCCGCTGCCGGGCGCGGTGCGCTACAGTAGGGAGCGGGGTCGGCCTCTCGATGGCACTGACACCACGGAGGAACGTCTGATGACCTTTGCGCGTTCTGGCACCCCGCGCACGCCCGTGCAGCAGTGGTTCGCGGACGGGCTCGAGCGCGTGATGCGCGCTCGCGGGTTGGAGGAGACCACGCCCGATCGATCGCCGCGCGTCGTCCTGCACTTCGCCGCCCGCGAGGCACCGCGGCCCTTCCGGCGCAAGGCGCAGGCCGTCTTCGTGGTGTCCATCGTGGAGGGGCCGCAGCCCCAGGGCGAGGTCCTGCCGGCGATCTACCCGCTGCTGGTGCGGACCCTGGGCAACATGGTGATCTACCTGGTGCCCGACGGCTCCGGCCGTGCCCGCGCGCTGGTGGTCACCCTCGAGCAGGGCTACTTCCTCATCGACGACGCCGACGACGAGACGTTCTTCGCGCGGGTCTTCGAGCGGCTGTACCCGCTGGCCTCGGCACAGCTGGTGATCAACAACGAGTTCCACCCCGACCTGGAGCCCGAGCTGTGGGACGGCGACGAGCTGACCCGACAGCTGGCCGAGGCGGGGCGGCGCCTGGACGAGCTCAAGTTGCTGCCCGCGGCGTTTCCCATCGAGGAGCTGCTGCCCCCGCGCGACCTGGCCCACGTCAAGCGCCTGTTCGGCATCGGCGGGCTCTCCTACGGCAACCTCAGCGTGCGCAAGGACGCCCGCCGGTTCTGGATGAGCGCGAGCGGCGTGAACAAGGGCAACCTGAAGACCATCGGCCGCGACATCCTCATGGTCAAAGGCTACGAGCCCTCGCGCAACGTGATGCTGCTGAGCGTCCCGCCCCACGTCGAGCCGCGCCGGGTCTCGGTGGACGCCATCGAGCACTGGATGATCTACACGGCCCATCCGGGCGTGGGCGCCATCATCCACGTCCACGCCTGGATGGAGGGTGTGCGCTCGACCCAGATCCAGTACCCGTGCGGCACCTACGAGCTGGCGTGCGCGGTGGCCGAGCTGGTGGCCCAGAGCCCCGACCCCACCCGGGCGGTGGTGGGCTTGCGCAACCACGGTCTCACCATCACCGGCCCCAGCATCCCCGACATCCTCGCGCGGATCGAAGGGCGGCTGCTCACGCGCGTGCCCATGACGTGAGAGCGCAGGGCGGCCCACCGGGCCGCCCGCGCGGGATCACCCGATGACGTACGCCGAGGCCCTCGCCTTCCTCTACGGGCTGCTCACGCACCGGCCGCCCGGCCAGCCCACCGGGGCGGTGAAGCTGGATCGCATGCGCGCGCTGTGCGCCCTGCTGGGGCACCCGGAGCGGGGCTTCCCGGCGGTGCTGGTTGCCGGCACGAAGGGCAAGGGCTCCACGGCGGCGATGCTCGCGGCCATGGCCACTGCGGCGGGCTGGCGGGTGGGTCTGTACACCAAGCCCCATCTGGTCGACCTGTGCGAGCGCTTCCAGGTAGACGGCCGGTGGCTGCCGCCGAAGGCGGTCGCGGCGCTGGCGGCGCGCGTGCGCGCGGCGGTGGAGGCCGGGGTTGGTGGCCCGGGCTGGCCCCCGTCGTACTTCGAGGCCGCCGCCGCCATGGCGTTCCTGGCTTTCGCGCAGGCCCGCGTCGACCTGGGCGTGATCGAGGTCGGGATCGGCGGCCGGCTGGACGCCACCAACGTGCTCGACCCGCGCCTGGCGGTGATCACCACCATCGACTACGACCACACCGAGATCGTCGGCACCCGGCTGGCGCAGATCGCCGCCGAGGACGCGGGCATCATGCGGCCAGGGCGTGCCGTGGTGACCGTGCCGCAGGCGCCGGCGGCGGCCCGCGTGCTTGAGGCCAGGGCGGCGCGGCTGGGCGCGCGGCTGGTGCGCGTGGGACGCGACGTGCGCTACCGCACACGGCACGTGGGGCGCGACGGCACCGTCGTGGACGTCTGGGGTCGGCGTGGCCGCTACGCGGCCCTGCGCGTGCCGTTGCTGGGCCGTCACCAGGCCCTCAACGCCGCCTGCGCGGTGGCCGCCGCCGAGGCCCTGGTGGACGAGGGCCTCGCCGTCGACGAGGCGGCGGTGCGCGCGGGCCTGGTTGGGCTGCAATGGCCGGCCCGGGTCGAGGTGGTGCGCGACGAACCGGTCGTCATCGTCGACGTCGCGCACAACGTCGTCTCGTTCCGCGCGCTGCGGCGGGTCCTCGACGACGTGTTCCCCGGGCGCCGCGTCCACCTGGTGATCGGACTGCTGGGCAGCAAAGACCTCGCTGGCATCGCCCGGGTCGTCGCGCCGCGCACGGCCACCGTGTGGGCGGTGCGTGCCGACGATCCCCGGGCGCTGTCGCCCGAGGTCGTGGCCGCGGCCTTCCGGCCGCAGGTGGCGGACGTGCGCGTGGTGGAGGATCCGGTAGCCGCGACCGGCGCCGCCATCGCTGCGGCCGGGCCCCAGGACGTCGTGTGCGTCGCGGGATCGTTCCACGTAGCCGGGCCCGTGCGCGAGCATCTCGTGGGGCTGGGACGGCCGGCGCTGCAGGTGACCGCGGGGGTGCCGGGCGACTGACCCGGGGGCATGCGCGGCGCACGCACGGCGTACCGGCGCCTCATGGCGCCGGCAAGGCGTCCGCAGGCGGGCGTCGCGCAGCGTGGCGCGGGGCGGGATCAGCGGGCGTCGCCGCCGGGAGCCTGTGCCGGCGGCGCCAGGCCACGATGTCCGTTGTCGGGTGCGCCCCGGGCAACACGGGCAGCCGGCGGTGAGGAGGGCACATGTATCCGGAGTTGTCCATCGAGCAGTTCCTCGAGCGGCTGGCGTCCAGCGCCCCCGAGCCGGGCGGCGGCGCAGCCGCGGCGCTGGCGGGTGCGCTCGCGGCGGCGCTGGTTGGGATGGTCGCCAACCTGACCGTGGGCAAGGAGAAGTTCGCCGCGGTCGAGGACGAGATGCGTCGGGTCCGCGACGAGGCCGCAGCGCTGCGCGCGCGGCTCCTGGCGGCCATCGACCGTGACGCCGAGGCCTTCCGCCGCGTGATGGACGCCTACCGCATGCCGCGCGAGACCGACGCCCAGCGCACGGCGCGCCGCGAGGCGACCCGGGTGGCGTTGCGCGAGGCCGCACGGGTGCCCGCCGAGGTCGTGGCGCTGTGCGCCCAGGTCGCAGCGCTGTCGCAGACAGCGGCCGCGCGGGGCAACCCCCAGGTGCTCAGCGATGCTGCGGCGGCGGCGGTGCTGGCCGAGGCCGCGGCTGCCGCGGCGGCGCTCAACGTGCGCGTCAACCTGGCAGGGGTCGGTGACGCCGACGACGGGCTCTGGGGCGAGGTCGCGGCCCGGCTGGGCGCGCTGGCAGCCACGCGCGCCCAGGTGGTGCAGGAGGCGTACGCGCGGATCGGATGAGCACCGCCGAGATCATCGACGGCGTCGCGATCGCCGAGGACCTCAAGGCCGAGCTCCGGGCGCAGGTGGCTGCGCTGCGGGCGCGCGGCGTGGTGCCCGGGCTCGTCACGGTGCAGGTGGGCGACGACCCCGGCGCACGGGTCTACCGTCGCCAGGTCGAGCGGGTCGCCGCGGAGGTCGGCATCGCCTATCGCGACGTCACCCTGCCCGCCGAGGTGTCCCTGGACGACGTCCGCGCCTGGCTGCGGGCGCTGGCGGCCGACCCGACGGTGCACGGCGTCCTGCCCCTGCGGCCGCTGCCGCCGGCGCTGCCCGAAGCCGAGGTGTTCCTGGCGCTGGATCCCGCCAAGGACGTCGACGGCCTGCACCCGCTCAACGCCGGGCGCCTGGCCCTGGGGCAGCCGGCGGTCGTGCCCGCCACCCCGCTGGCGTGCTTCGTGCTGCTGGACCGGTACTTCGCGCGGCGCGGGCTCGACCCCCGCACGGCCTTCGCCGGCAAGGACCTGGTGATCGTGGGGCGCAGCCCGAGCGTGGGCCGTCCGGCCTACTTCCTGGCGCTGGAACGGCACGCGACGCCGACCACCGTCCATTCCTTCACGTCCCGCGCGGGCCGTCTGGAAGAGCACACGCGCCGCGCCGAGATCCTGATCGTCGCGGCGGGCCGGGCCGAGTTCATCCGCGGGCCCATGGTGCGGCCCGGTGCCGTGGTCGTCGACGTGGGCATCAACGTGCGGCCGGTGACCGATGCCGACGGTCGGCCGGTGCTGGACGAGCGTGGGCGACCCCGGCGTGAGACGGTCGGCGACGTGGCCTTCGCCGAGGTCAGCCGCGTGGCTGCGGCCATCACGCCGGTGCCCGGCGGGGTGGGCGCCGTGACCAACGTCGTGCTCATGCGCAACGTGGTGGACGCGGCAGCGCGCCTGGCCGGCGCGTGATACGGGCCTCGCATGAGGGCGGTCGTCGCGTCCCTCAGCATCCCGCGGTTCCTCGCCGTCCGCGCCGTGGGCCGCTGGCTGCCGCCCGCCGCCCTCGTGCGCCTGAGCCCGGTGCGTCTGGTCGACATCCCCGCACCCGTCCCCCCCGGGCCCGACTGGGTGGCGGTGCGCGTGCGCCTGGCAGGCATCTGCGGCTCCGACCTGCACCTCGTCCACCAGGACGCTAGCCCCTCGGCCTCCGTCTACGCGTCGTTCCCGTGCGTGGTCGGTCACGAGAACGTCGGCGAGGTGGCGACCGCGGGGCCAGCGGCCGGCGTGGCCCCGGGACAGCGTGTCGTGGTGGAGCCGCTGTTGCCGTGCCTGCCGCGGGGCTTCGACGCACCGTGTCCGGCGTGCCGTCGCGGCGACTACAACCTCTGCACACGGTTCGCCGACGGGCGGCTGCCGCCCGGGTTCGGCCAGGGATTCTGCCGGGACGTGGGCGGCGCGTGGGGTGAGCTGATGGTGGCCCACCGCTCGCAGCTCGTGCCGGTGCCCGACGCGCTGCCCGACGAGCAGGCGGTGTTCGCCGAGCCGCTGGCGTGCGCCGTCCACGCCGTGCTCCGCCACGTGCCCGAGCACGCCGGGACGGTGCTGGTGATCGGCGCGGGCGCCATGGGGCTGGCGACCGTGGGCGCGCTGCGGGCGCTGCGGCCTGCGGTGCGGATCGTCGCGGTGGCCCGCTACCCCCACCAGGCCGCGCTGGCCGCACGGCTGGGTGCGCACCAGGTGCTGACGTCCCGGGGGCGCGCGCTCTACGACGAGGTGGCCGGGCTCGTGGGCGCGCGGCTGCTGCAGCCACTGCTCGGACGCCCCCTGGTCACCGACGGGGCCGACGTCACGCTGGAGTGCGCGGGCACGAGCCGCGCCCTCGACGACGCCCTGCGCCTGACCCGCGCCGGCGGCACGGTGGTGTGCGTGGGCATCGCCTTCACCCCGCGGGGCGTGGACTGGACGCCGCTGTACCTGCGGGAGGTGCGCGTGGTGGGAACGTCGTTCTACGCAACGGAACACACAGGGGGACGCACCGTGCGGGCCATCGAGCTCGCCATGGAGCTGCTGGCCACGGGGCGCGTGGACCTGCGACCGCTCGTGACCCATCGGTTCCCCCTGCGGCACGTGGGGCGGGCGCTGGCCACCGCCCTCGACAAGCGCGGGCAGCGTGCCGTGAAGGTGCTCCTGGAGCCCACCGGCTGACCACCCCGGCCCGCGGGGCCGATCCGGCCGCCGCTGGTGCGTCGGGGCGATGCGCACACGGCGGTCCGGGATGCGCAGGGCGCCTGTGCGGTCCACGGCGGGCGTGTCGCGGCGCGTCGCAGGTCACGACCGCGCCCGGGTGTCTCACCCCTTGCCCCGCCGGGGGGAACGCAGTACCCTAGCACGTGGCCGCACGGACACCACACCGCGCCGGTCGACATTCCACCGAAAGGAGCGGAACGCATGCGCACTGCAGTGACATGGATGGGGATCCTCGTGCTCGCGGTCGTAGCGGCAGGCTGCGGCGGTCGCGCGCCGCAGCAGCCGGCCCAGCCGGCGCCCACCGCGGGTGCGCCCACGGCGGCTGCGCCCACCGCGGGCGGGACGATCACCATCGTCATGAAGGACAACCTCTACGAGCCGGCGACCGTGGAGATCAAGGCTGGCGCCGAGTACGAGTTCGTGGTCCCGAACCAGGGCGCCACGGTGCACAACCTGGTCATCCAGGGCGTCCCCGGCGGCGACATCACCTCCGACGTGGCCGTCAACGCCGGGCAGGAGAGCCGGTTCAAGGTCAAGATCGACCAGCCGGGGACGTACAAGATGCAGTGCACCTACCACACCGAGATGGTCGGCGACCTGAAGGTCGTGCAGTAGCGCGGCGTCCACGCGCCGCAGCGGGCCCGGGGGGACGGCTGCACGCCGTCCCCCCGGGCTGTCGACGCGCCGGAGGAGAACTCCCGGCGCACCCGAAAGACTAGCGCGATGGCCGCTGCGCGGGATCCCCACGAGCCCACCGTCGAGGTGCTCCGCCGCCTCGTCGCAGACGCCGCGCGGCTGCTGCGGGCCTATCGGGACCTGCTCCGGGTGCAGGTGCGCGCCACCGGCCGCGATCTCGCTGTCGCGGGCCTCCTGGCGGGCGCCGCACTGGTGCTGGCCGTGCTCGTGCCCGTCCTGGCGGTCGTCGTGCTGATCCTGGTGCTGGCCTTGTGGCTGCCCGCCTGGCTCGCGGTGCTGGGGGTGCTGGTCCTCGTGGCTGCCACCAGCGCCGGCCTGGCCGCGCTGGGCGTGCGACGCCTGCGCCGGCGGCGGGCGGCCTGGGCCGCCCAGGTCGGCGGGGAGCTGCGGTGGCTGCGCGGCCTCTTCCACCGGGAGTCGTGACGACGGGGCGCGACGAGCGGTCGCCCGCCGAGATCGCGGCGGAGATCGCGGTCCTGCACGCCCGCATCGAAGACGGCGTCGCGACGCTGCGGCGCCGCGCGCGCCGGCTGCCCGGGCGTCTGCGCCCCGATCGTGTCCTGGACCTGGTGGGACGTCTGGCGCAGTTCCTGCGGACGCTGCGTGGCCTGCGGCGGGGCGGTGGCCGCGGCAGCGCGCGGGGTCTATAATGGGCACCGGAGGGAGACGACGATGAACCCACACGTGGCGCCCGCAGTGATCGGCAACGTCGGCCCCATGGAACTGCTGGTGATCCTCCTGATCCTGCTGCTGCTGTTCGGCGCCAGCCGCCTGGCCGGGCTGGGCGCGGCGGCGGGCAAGACCATCAAGGAGTTCCGCAAGGCGCTGAGCGAGGACGACGAGAAGGAGTCGCAACCGACCAAGCCCGGTGTGTGAGCCCCGGCGCCAGCGAGGCGGTCGGGCGGGCGGCTGCGGCCGCGCGCGTCCATGGTCATGGAAGACCGACCGATGACCATTGTCGAGCACCTGGAGGAGCTGCGCTCGCGGCTCCTCAAGGCTTTTGCGGCCCTGGGCGGCGGCACCGCGCTGGGCTGGGTGTTTGTGGACGACGTGCTCGACTTCCTGCTGCGGCAGCTTCAGGTCCACCAGGTCTACTTCACGGCGCCGCCGGAGGCGCTGGTCATCCGCCTGAAGATCGCCCTTCTCATCGGCGTCTTCCTCGGGCTGCCGGTCATCCTCTACCAGCTCTGGATGTTCGTGGCCGTGGGGCTCACCCACAGCGAGCGGAAGGTCGTGCTGAGCCTGCTGCCGCCGTCGCTGGTGCTCTTCGTGCTGGGCGCCGCGTTCGGGCTGTTCGTGATCATGCCGGTGGCCGCCCGGGTGCTGCTCAGCTACCAGACGGCCACCCTGCAGCCCCTGTTGACGATCGGGCCTGCGCTGTCCTTCATGATGGCGTTCATCGTGGCGTTCGGCGTGGTGTTCCAGCTGCCCGTGGTCATCGTGTTCCTGGCGCGGT